>JACCXQ010000135.1 GCA_013696945.1 Chloroflexota bacterium
CCCGGTACTGCTTCCCGCCCATTTCGATGACTGCGTACATGGTTCCCCGAGGGTGACTGTCTGTTCGGTGAGCGAGCCACTCGCGGGGCATGGCGCAGCGCGATGCCGGGACGCTGAGGGCGCGGAATGCGGATGGTACCCGCTCGGCGCATCATGCGCAACGACGAGTGCTTCGGGGGGCGGTAGTGGGTCAATTTGAGAGCTGGCGCGGCTCGATCAGCTTGACGGCGACGCGACCTGGCCACAATGACCCACCCGGTGAACGATCCGATGGGCGGCCACCGACAGGTCGATGATGTGCCCGGCCAGCACGGGATCGCCACCGCGGTAGCGGTACCGAGAGGGGTGACCCCAGCCGGGCTCCTCGGCGATGGCGTCGAGCGCATCGCGTAGCCTGAGCTTCAGTGGTCTGGGTGGCGTGCTCGGCTTCGTCGGGCGGGTAGCCATACTTGCGCCGAAGGCGCCGGATGTCGTTTCGCGTCGACGCCTTCGTGATCCTCGCCTGCGCGCCGTGACCGGGCCGAGAAGGCAACAGTCGACGTGGGACGCTCCGCCGTAAACGATGAACCCGTCGAATGCCTTGGTCGGCTCGCGGGGTACAAGACCGCGGGTCCTCAGGGCGGTACGGGTCCTCAGGGCGGGCGCTGCCCGAGGCACGCGCCCGCCGACGCTGTTGCCGACGACCGTCGGATCGATCGTCTTGCTGCTGCAACTGATGTTGCTCGCGTCGTCCGAAACGGAGGCCGGCGCGAATCGTTGACTTTCCCCGCGGCTCGTTCCATGCTCGGCGGGATGACGGCGGCGGGGTGCGCTCGGTAAAGTGCCGACCCCAACTACCCAGCGGGCCGTGCGTTCTTCACTTTCAGCGGCAAGGTCGCCATCGCGGAAGGCCAGACGTCCGAGACGGTCCCGGGCTCGGTCCGGGACACGAGCATCGTCCTCGCCCCCGGGGAGTGATGCTGAACGTCACCGCCGGGACGTTCGCGATCCGCTCGACCGAGCGGCGCCCAGGGATATCGAGGTCGGCTGGATCATCGTGAACCGAGCGGCGCCACGCGGCCACGCAGACCCGCGGTGAACGTCTTCGCCATGCGCCGCATGGCTGCCAGCGGCTGAGACGTCGATGACGGAGGCGCCACGCGACGCGAATCCCGTCCATGTCACGAGCGATCCCGCAGAGAGCGTGACCCGCGGCTTCCTGTTCGCGGATCTGCGGGGCTACACGGAGTACGCCGAGCGGCTAGGCGGCGAGGCCGCGGCACAGCTGCTCGGCCGGTATCGCGACCTCGTGCGCATACAGGTCGCCCGCTTCCGCGGAGCGGAGATCAAGACCGAGGGCGACAGCTTCTACGTGGTCTTCCCTGCGGTCAGCGCGGCCGTCCGTGCCGCGCTCGCCATCCTCGAGAGGGCTGCCGCCGAGAACGCAGCCACCACCCCAGCCGATCCGATCCGGGTCGGGATCGGGGTCCACGCCGGCGAGACGGTCGAGACGAGCGAAGGCTACGTCGGGACGGCGGTGAACATCGCTGCCCGACTCTGCGCGCAGGCTGCCGCGGGCGAGGTCCTCGTCAGCGACACGGTGCGCGCTCTCACGTCGAACGTCGTCCGCGCGCATTTCGTCGCGGTCGGACGACGGCAGCTCAAGGGCATCTCGGAGCCCGTCTCGGTCTTCGCCGTCCGCGTCCCGAGTGGAACAAGCGAGGCGCTCCTCGCTCCACGGCGACGGGACCGTCGCGCTCTCGCGCTCGGCGCCGTCGCCGCGACCGCTGGCCTGGGGATCATCGCGGTCGTGGGCCTGGCCGGTCTGGTCGCTCGCCCGGACCCCGGATCTTCGCCGGCGAGCGGCACGGCAGTCTCCGGCCCCCCGGTCGGCTCCGCACCGACGGGCGGCTCAGTCGCCCCCGACCAAAGCCCAGCGACGTCGTCCGGCCTCCTCTCGGCGGAGCGCGACCTGCTCGAGCTCATCCCGGCCGATGTCGCCCAGCATTGTCGGCCGGCACCCGACGATGCCGCGCCGCGTGCGGCGACGACGTTCCGCTGTGACCTTCCGATCGGCAGCGGCGCCGACACCGTGTGGTGGGACGCCTTCCTCAGCAGGAACGACATGACGCTCACGTTCGAACAGATCGCCGATGCGCGCCGTCTTCCGGAGGCGGACTGCGCGACCTCGCAGGTCACCCGCGGGGTCGGCGCGTGGGAGCTCGGCCGGACCTTCAGTGGTGACTTGCTTTGCTACGCCGACGGAGACGCGGTGTGGGTCGTCTGGACCTACCGCGATCAGCGATTGCTGTCGCGCGCGGTTCGCGACGACGGCGATTGGGAGACGCTTCAAGCCTGGTGGAGAGACATCTCCCCGCTGCTCAGGTCGCCCTAGCGGCAACGCGTCACTCGCTCGGGTTCATGAGCGTCTCGAGCGCCCACCACCAATTGGGCGACTGCAGGTCGAGCGGGCCGCTCGTCGACGCCAGGTCGGCGTCGACAGCCTCCTCCTGGGGCAGGGCGGACAGGAAGAGGTACGGCTGCTCCTCGGCGAGGATCCGCTGCATCTCGCGGTAAATGGCGCTCCTCTCGGCTTGGTCATACGTGACCAGCCCGGCATCGAGCAGCTCGTCGACGCGCGGGTTCGAATAGCCGATGTAGTTGAAGTAAGGGGACCCGCCCCGCCCTTCCACCGTCATGTAGTCCGAGTGGAACAGCTCGCTGACATCGGGGTCATAGGCCATGCCCCACCCACCCAGGTACGCCTCGAACGGTTCGGACGTGCCGGGGACCAGATGAGGGAAGGTCTCGAGCATGGCCAGGTTGTCCGGAAAGTCAGCCGGTCGCGGGATCAGCTCCATGCCGCAGTCCCGCAAGCGGGCTGCCGCCCGGTCGAGCAGCGCGACCGCGGGCTCCACGTCCGCGCGGACTGGAACCTCGAAAGAGAGCCGCTCCCCGCCGCGCTCGTAGATACCATCGGCACCCGGCGTCCATCCCGACGCCTCGATGAGCCGACGCGCCTCGTCCACATCGCGCGGCTTCGCCAGACCCGCCTGATACGCCCACGAGCGGGGCGGGACGGCTGAGTAGATGGGCACCGCGCCTGCCGGGCCCGCCTCGATGATGCGCTCTTTGTCGATGCAGAGCTCGACCGCCTTACGCAGATTCAGGTCCGAGAACAGCCGGCCCGGACGGACGTTGTACTGGAGCGCGGAGTACTCGAACGCGGTTCGCACGACCGACCGGACCGACGGCTGATCGCGCAGCGCACTGTGATCGGTCGGCCGACCGGCAGGCGGCAACCAATCGACCGCGCCCTCGATCATCGCGCTCGCGATCTCGGCCTCGTCCTGCATCACACGGATCCGGACCTCCGATGTCCTGGCCGCACCGTGGTGATACGACTCATGGCGCTTCAGGACGAGCCCGTCCTCGGGGTCGAACTGAGCGATCCGCCAAGGGCCGGCGCCGATCGGGAGCGTCGCGAACGAGGTAAACGAGAGGAGCGGGTACGCAGCAGCCACCGCGTCGATCCCTTCTGCACGCATGCTTGCCGCGGCCTGGGCGAGCGAGAAAGCGAGATGTTCCGCGTACGCGCACGCGTCGATGCCAGCGCCGCCTCGGACCGGGAAGAGCCGCCGGTCGGTGAGCTCGACACCCAGGCCCTGGAGCGTCCCCTCACCCACCTCGAGCGAACCTTCGCAATCCGGTTCGGGTGCCTGGAGGCCCTCTCGGATACGGTCCGCGACCGACTCGACATGGTCCGGATCGCCGGCTCGGACTGTCGCAGCGAAGGTCTCGTACGCCGATTCGATTCGCGCGCGCGGCTCGACCAGGATCTCCGCCACCGAGGAGGCCAGGAACGGGGCATACGGGCGCTCGAGCGTGAAGCGGACGGTCCGCTCGTCCACGGCTTCGACCGCTCGCAGGCGTCCACCCAGGCAGATCGCGAACACGCATGCGGGGCTCATGGCGAGCTCATACACGTAGGCGACGTCCTGAGCCGTGACCGGTGAACTGTCGTGGAAGGTCGCCGACCGGAGCGAGCAGGTGATGGTCACCAAGTCCTGGGCGACTTCGCACGGCTCTGCCGCGAGATCCGGGGTCGCCGCGAGCGTCGCGTCGTGCCGGTAGAGCGCCGAGTGGACCATCCTAGCGATCAGGAGGTGGGCCGGCACCCCACCGGCGTAGACCCTCAACCAGTTCGAGACGCTCGGTATCTCGTTGACCTGGACGACGATGGGGTGGCCGTCCCCAGCCGGAGCAGTGGAGGCGGTCGTCCCGGTCGGGGAGGTGGAGGCGACCGGCCCTGTCGCAGCGGTGGCGGCGGTCGTCCCGGGCACGTGCGCGGCCGTGCAAGAAGACGCGAGGAGCGCGATCGTTGCCGCGATCACGAGGAGGCGTACAGACGATGTCACGTCGTTCCCCTGGGCGGAGGCGACCTCGCCCTGCGGAGACGAGGGCGATGGATCGCACCGATCATATCAACGCGACCATCCGGCAGCTGCCGCCCGGCCCCGGCCGGCGCGGCTATGCCGGCCGGGGCGTCGAGCCTCCGGCTCGCGGGCGGATGGCCGTGTGGGACGGGGATCGCTACCTGCTCATCACCGAGGCTTTCGCCGACGCGATCCAGCTGCGTCGCCTGCGCGATGCCCGTCCCTCGCTGGGCACCCCACCACCGGACTGACCGATTCACTGATCAGTCGACCTGACAGAGTCACTGACCTGCGACAGGCAGGTGCTACCGAGGTAGTGCATCCATTTGCGGGTCGGTCCCAGCTACCGACGACGCAAGCGTCTCGGCGCTAATAGGATGCTCATCAGGAATATCGGCACCCAGCAAGGCGGAGGCCGCGGGCGCGAGTGATCACGTCTCGGACGTGCGAGGAGATCGCGGCGCTGCTGGATCGAGCGACCTACCCTGTTCGCGTGACGGACGTGCTCGTGATCTCAGGGCCAGCGGGGGGTTGGGGAAGTCATCGGTCGCATTCGAGGTTTCCCGCCAGCTTCAGGCCCGAGGCACCGACCGTCCGAGCTCAGATGGATCGCTCGCGCTGTTCCGCACGCCCAGTTCACGATCGTCCGACTGGTCGCATCCGAAAGGACGCTGCTCCACCGGGTGAGGCGACGTGAGGTCGGTTCGGGCGTGGCCGCGCAGATCGCTAGCACCCGGCACCAGCTTGCCGCCCTGAAGGACGACCCCGGGTGCGAACGCTCTCGATCGATGGTCACTCGGTCGGCGAGACAGCAGATCATGGCACTCTGGCTGCCCTCGAGCTGACCCACTATTCGGGCGGCAGAGCGGGTCAGTCTGGGATCAACGGGCGCCCCGTGGCTGCCCAGCAGCGCTGGATCTCCGCAGCGAGAAGCCCGATGAACCTCTCGGCTGCGATGCGGGTCGGCTCGTCATCGAA
>JACCXQ010000142.1 GCA_013696945.1 Chloroflexota bacterium
CCCATGCGGCCGGGTCGTGACCCGTGGCATCGACGACCCTGATCGAGGAGCGCGCCGCGGCGCCGAGTACGCTGTCGCGCGGTACGGGCGTCTCGAGCTGGGCGACCATCGACGGCAGTCTAGTCGCGCCCGGAAAGAGCCCGTCCGACGTGCCCGGCCGCGGCCAGGGCGCTTCGTGCGACTTCGGCCTCGTCCCAGGGCACGGGTCCGTCGCGCATCTCGATGGACCGTTCGTGGCCCTTCCCACAGAGCACCACCACGTCGCCCGGCCGCGCGAGCTCGATCGCCCGATGGATCGCCGCATCCCTGTCGGCGATGAGGAGCAGGTCCTGGTCGCGACGCCGGCCGACTGCCTCGGCGCCGTCGGCGATCGCCTCGAGGATGGCGTCTCGGTCCTCGCTGCGCGGGTCCTCGTCGGTGATGACCACGAGCCGGCATCGCTCGCCGGCTATCCGGCCCATCATCGGGCGCTTCATGACGTCGCGGTCACCCGCCGATCCGAAGACGGCAATAAGCCCACCGCCCGAGGCAGCCGCAAGCGGCGCGAGCCCGTCGAGGACGGTCTCCAGCGCCTCGGGGGTGTGTGCGTAGTCGACGATGACCACGAAGGGCTGGCCCTGGTCGATGCGCTCCATCCGCCCGGGCACCGGTTCGACCGCCGCGAGCGCGGCGCGGATGCAGGCCGGGTCGATCCCGAACGCCTCGGCCACGCCGATCGCGGCAAGCGCGTTGTGGACATTGAACCGGCCCGCGAGTGGGAGCGCCACGGTATCGCGCCAGGTCGGCGTCGCGACGGCGATCGTCAGGCCCGTCGCGTCCTCGTGCACCGATGTCGCCCGGATGTCCGCGCTCCCTCGGGGGTCCGTGCCGTAGGTCAGGAGCTTGGCACCCGCCGCCCGTGCGGCGTCGAGGAATTCGTCGGCGGCGGCGTCATCGCGGTTGACGACAGCCGTCGTGACGCCCTTGCCGCCCACGTCCGATCCGGAGGGGCGTGCGAGCGACTCGAAGAGGCGCCGCTTGGCCGCCCGGTAGGCCTCGTGCGTGCGATGGAACTCAAGGTGCTCGTGGCCGATGTTGGTCAGCACCGCCACGTCCCAATCGATCTCCGCGGCGCGATCCTGCGCGAGGCCGTGCGACGTCGCCTCGACCACGGCGAACCGGTCCCCGGCCGCGACCATGCCGGCAAGGTGCGCCTGGAGCTCGGGCGCCTCCGGCGTCGTCGCTCGACCGGTGTTCCCCAGGCTCCGGCCGCCTACCACGACGTCGATGGTCCCGACCATCCCCGTCGGGCCGGCGCACGCGCCAAGGAGCGCGCGCACGAGGTGAGCCGTCGTGGTCTTGCCATCCGTCCCGGTGATGCCCACGACGCCCAGCTCCCGGCTGGGGAAGTCGTGGACCCATGCCGCGGCCAGCGCGAGGGCCGGACGCGCCGTGTGCACCAGGAGCTGCGGCACCGCGACGCCCGGGATCGCACGCTCCGCGATGACCGCCACCGCCCCTGCCTGGACGGCCGCGAGCGCGTACATGTGACCGTCGTCGTTCTGCCCTATGACCGCCACGAACAGGGAGCCCGCTGCTGCGCGGCGGGAATCATGCGTTACCGACCCCACCGCGACTCCCGCGATCGACGCGCCGCCGCCGGGCAGCACCGATCGAAGGATGCCGCGTGCCTCGAGAAGGGCCACCAGCCCGCCGAGACGATGGCGCGCCTCGTTCTCGCCCCTGTGGCCGGTGTTGCCGCTCAACCCTCCGGCTGGTCCTGCACCGGGCGGCCGTAGCGCCAGTCGAAGCCGCGGGCACGTCGGACGGCGGACAGCGCGAGCCAGCCGATCTTGTCGGTCACGAGCTCGAAGGCGCCATCGTAGAAGCGCTCCTGGCCGCCGAACCCGGCCTTGAACTCAGCGATCCAGGGCTGGTCCGTGCCCCACATGTCGTAGCTGGTGTAGCCGCGTTCGCGGCAACGGCGCATCGCCTCCCACTTGATGAGGTAGTTGGCGCGCGCCTTGCCCCCGGCGGTGCTGGATGCGCCGTAGAGCTCGATGATCCGCGGTCCGCAGACGAGCAGCATCAACGCCGCGACGGCCGTGCCGGACGGGTCGCGGGCGAGGACGATGCTCGCCCATCCCCGGGCATCGAAGGCGCGGAAGACGCTTGTGAAGTCGGCCCGTCGCCGGAAGCCGGCCCGCGTCGCAGTCTCGTCGTAGAGCCGGGCGAAATCGGCGAGGCCGTCCTCGCGTGCCTCCTCGATCATGATCCCGTTCCGCCGCGACTTGTTGACCGACCAGCGGGCACTCGACCGCAGCCCGGACCAGAGATCCGCCTCGCTCGGCGTCAGGTCCACTACCCGGGTCTGGTTCGGCTGGACGGTCGGCACCCGCCGCCAGCCCGCCGCAACGAGCAGGTCGCCCGTCGGGTCGCCCTTCGGCAGCTCCGGGTCGGCGAAGACGTGGGTCATCCGAAGCCGGCGAGCGTCACGGCGGAGCTGTTCCGTGAACGCGCGGACGCCTTCGTCGGTGTAGCGCTCGGCGAGCGGCCCGCGCGTCGCGTAGCCGCGCGTCCAGGGTCCGGGGCGCATGCGATGGACCAGGATCTGCGCGCCGATCGGTCCCTCGGCCGAGTCAGCCACCACGCGCACGTCGCGCCAGCCCTTGCCGGCATTGGCGTCCGCCCACGCGCTGAGCTGCGGGTACGTGCCGAGCGGGGTCTGTGTCACGAACCGATCCCAGGCGTCGCGATCGGCACGAAGCTGAACGGCCGACACGCGGTCGCTCGGAGCGGGAGCGGCCGGCTCATCGAGCGCTGTCGGTGGCAGTGGCGGTGGCACGAGCGACGGGGAGAGCGGCGCGATGCCCTCCTTTTCGTCCCGCACCGGCGCGGCCGCGCGCGGGCCGTCCATCATCCGGGAGAGCCTCGCTTCCCGATCGAGTCGCGGAGGAGCGCGATCGCGCGGGGAAGCTCGGGCAGGCGCACCAGCCGAGTGTATAGCAGGTAAACCGCCGCTCCGGCGGCCGTCGCCAGGAGCACCTGGGCGAGGATCCCGGGCTTGCCGTACGTGGCCAGCATCAGAGCGTCCGACGTCCGCATCACGCCGTACGCCGCGATCCCTGCGAGGGCCGCCCCGGCGGCGACGATAGGGATGATGCCCATGAACGAGCCCATCCCCAGCGAAGGGACACGTCGCCGGAGGAGGACGACCAGGAAGACCGCCTCGACCCAGTCACCGAGGGCCACGCCGAGGGCGAGTCCGACAAGCCCCAGCTGACCCACCGTCGCGACCGAGACGAGGACGTTGACGGTGACGGAGATGACGACCCCCACGACGGGAGTGGTGGTGTCCTGACCGCTGTAGAACGCCCGCGCGAGCACGACGCAGAGCGACGAGGCTGCGAGGCCGGCCAGGAAGACGACCAGCGTCTCGGCGGTCAGATCGAGGGCGGGGATGTCGAACGCCCCGTACCCGAAGAGCAGCTCGACGACCTGGCGACTGACCACGATCCCGACGGCCGTGAAGAAGAACATGACCACGACGAGCATCCGGATCGCACCGACAAGCAACGATCCGAAGCCACGCACGTCGCCGGCCGCGACCGCGCGCGAGAGCGAGGGCAGCAGCAGGACTCCGAGGGGCATGCCGATGACACCCACCGGGATCAGGAAGATCGTGAAAGCGATCGTGTAGACGCTGACGGCGCCGGCCGCGACCGTCGACGCCAGCGTGGTGTTGACGATGAACGTGATCTGATTGGCACCCAGTCCGATGGAGCGCGGGACCATCAGCCGCAGGACCTGGCGAGCGGCGGCGTCCTTCAGGTCGAGGACGAGGTCGTAGTTCATCCGGCGGCGCACGGCCGGCACCTGGATCGCGACATGCAGAGCTGAGCCCAGGACCACCCCCACCGCCAACGAATCGATGCCCAGCGCCGGTGAGAGCACGAGCGCTGCGCCGATGATGGCCAGGTTATAGAGCAGCGGCGCGGCGGCGGCCGCCCCGAAACGACCCTCCGCGTTCAGCACCGATGACGCCACCGCACCCGCCGCGAGCAGGATCGGCGAGACGAGCATGATCCGCGTCAGCCGGACGGTGAGCTCGGTCGAGGGCACGTCGAAGCCGGGCACGAGCAGCGGCACCAGCACCGGCGCGAAGATGGCCATCACGAGCGAGAAACCGATGAGGACGATGAGCATCGCGTTGAGGACGGTCGAGACGACGCGGAATGCGCGTGCGCGCTCGTCCTGATGCAGCAGTCCAGCGAGCACCGGGATGAGCGACGAGCTCACCGCGCCGGCCGCTACGAGCTGGTAGATCAGATCGGGGATGCGGAACGCGGCGAAGTAGGCGTCGAGGTCGGCCTGGGCGCCGAACAGGTTCCCGATGACGACCAGACGGAGCCAGCCGAGCACGCGCGAGCCGAGATAGGCGGCGACGACGATGGCGCCCGCCCGTGCCAGGGTCCGAGCGGTCATGGCTGTGGCGGTCGGCGCTCGAGGGTCGCGCGTGGATGAGCGGCGGCGTACGTGCTGCGAAGGCGGCCGAGGGACACGTGCGTATAGACCTGCGTCGTGGCCAGGCTGGCGTGACCGAGCAGCTCCTGCACGACCCGCAGGTCCGCGCCGCCCTCGAGCAGATGGCTGGCGAACGAGTGCCGCAGCGTGTGCGGCGAGGCTCCCTGCGGGATGCCGGCCATCCGGAACAGCCGGTCGATGCGGTAGCGGATCCCGCGGACCGACAGGGGCTCACCCGCCGCGTTCAGGAAGAGAACACCCGGATCCGGCCCGACCGCGGCCTCGCGGAGCACCGGACGCCCGTCGCCGAGGTACGCCACGAGCGCATCGAGGGCCGGCGCACCGAGCATCCCGACGCGCTCCTTGCGGCCCTTGCCCAGGACGCGGACCTCCCCGCGGCGAAGATCGAGATCTGTGAGCCGCGCGGCGGCCAGCTCGCTGATGCGCAGCCCCGCGGCGTAGATGGTCTCGACCAGGGCGCGGTCGCGCAGCACGAGCGGATCGTCGTTGGCGCGCCCCTTGCGCCGCGACGCCGGGCCGATCGAGTCGAGCACCTGCTCCACCTCGCCCACCTCGAGCACCTGGGGCAGACGCCGCGGCACCCGCGGCGTGCTCACGCTCGCCCACGGGTCGCCGGGGACCCAGCCCTGCCGCTGGCAGAAGCGGTAGAACGAGCGCAGCGAGGCCAGCCGGCTGCTGATCGAGCGTCGGGCGAGGCCGCCGGCATCGAGTGCGGCGAGGTAGGCGCGGAGCTGACGCCGCGAGGGGTCCCGCCAATCACGGTCCGCCTCGGGATGCTCCGACAGCCACGTGAGGTAGCGCGACACGCCCGTGGCATAGGCGCGCTGCGTGTGTTCGGAGGTGTCGCGCGCGCGAAGCGAGCGGAGGAACGCGTCTCGCGCGGTGTCGCTGTCTGGGTGCTTCGCGACCGCCGGCTCCCCCTCCGGCCGGATCACGCCGCGTTGGCGGCCGGTGGCCGCCGCCGCGTCCCCCGTGGCGCCCTCGGGCGCGCAGCCGCGCCACGACGGCCGCCGGCCTTGCGCTGGCGTGGCGCGATAGCAGCCGGATCCGGTGGCCCGCCCGCCAGCCGCTCACCGACGGTGACCGGATCGGGCAGTTCCACGCGTGCACCGCAGCGGAGGCAGATGCCCTGTTCGCCGTCGCGCGCGATAGGCCCCGCGTCCGCGTCGTGGAGCGCGCCGACTGGCTCGCGGCTCGTGGTGAAGTCGCAGCCGGGGTAGGTGGAGCAGCCCCAGAAGACGCTGCTCGTGCGGCGCGCGCGCCGGGTCGTGAGGTGGCCGGTGCCGCACTTGGGGCACTCGACCTCGAAGGGCAGCTGGTCGGGGGGTGGCGGTCCCGTCTTCTTGATGTACTTGCACTCGGGGTAGCGGTCGCAGCCGGCGAAGGCCCCGAAACGGCCCCGTTTGGCCACGAGATGCCCCTGCCCGCACTCGGGGCAGGTCTCGCCGACCCCCTCGACCGAGATCTCCTCCGGCTCCTCGCCCGGGAGGGGCCTCGTCTCCTTGTGATCCGGGTACTTCGAGCAGGCGAGGAAGCGGCCGTTCCGTCCGAGGCGGATGACCATCGGGTGGCCCTCGGAGCAGACCTCGTCGGTCTCCTCGGTCGTGAAGTCGCTGCGCTTGAGCTCGCGCCGCTTGGTGTCGACCAGCTCCTTGAACGGGCCATAGAACTCGTGCAGCAGCGGCACCCACTCGCGCTCGCCACGGGCGATCTCGTCGAGTCGCTCCTCCATCCGGGCGGTGAACTCCAGGTCCACGAACTCCCCGAAGTGGTCGACCAGCAGGTCCGTGACGATGCCCGCCACGAGCTCCGGGCGGAGTCGCCGCTCCACCACCGAGACGTACCCCCGGTCGATGATCGTGGAGATGATCGCCGCGTAGGTCGACGGCCGGCCGATGCCGTGCTCCTCGAGGGCCTTGATGAGCGTCGCCTCTGTGTAGCGCGGCGGGGGCTCGGTGAAGTGCTGCGCGGTGGAGACGTCGCGCACATCGGTCACGTCACCTTCGGCGAGCGGCGGGAGCTGGCGCTCCTCCTCGTCATCGGTCGTGTCGTCGCGGCCCTCCGTGTAGACGCGCGCGAACCCGTCGAACAGCGTCTTCGTGGCGCTCGCCCGCAGGCCGTAGCGGCCGGCGGCGAGGTCGACCGAGGTGGTCTCGAGCTGTTTCTCCTCCATCTGCGAAGCCAGCGCGCGCTGCCAGATCAGCCGGTAGAGCCGGAGCTCGTCCGACTTCAGGTCTCCCGCGAGCGAGTCGGGGTCACGGGCGAAGCTGGTCGGCCGGATCGCCTCGTGCGCCTCCTGCGCTCCCTTGGCCTTCTTCTTGAACACGCGTCCCTTGGGCATCGTGTACTCGGGTCCGAAACGGTCGCCGATCACGCTCCGCGCCTCGCCCATGGCCACGCCGGCCAGCGCGGTCGAGTCGGTGCGCATGTATGTGATGAGCCCGGTGGGCTCGCCGTCCAGCTCGATGCCCTCGTAGAGCCGCTGCGCGACCGACATCGTGCGTTTGGGGCTGAAGCTGAGCTTGCGGCTGGCCTCCTGCTGGAGCGTGCTGGTGGTGAACGGCGGGGCCGGGCTCCGCTTGCTCTGGCGGACCTGGGCCTTCTCGACCACCGGTCTCGTGGCGCGGATGGCCGCGGCATGTGCCTCAGCGGCCGCGCCATCGGCGACCTCGGCGGCCTTCCCATCGATCCGGGCCAGCTGTGCCGTGAAGGCCTCGCCCCGGTCGGTCACGAGGACCGCCTCGAGTGTCCAGTACTCCCGCGCCGTGAACCCGTCGATCTCCCGCTCGCGCTCCACGACCAAGCGAACGGCGACCGACTGCACGCGCCCGGCGGACAGCCCGCCGCGGACCTTGCGCGAGAGCAGCGGACTGAGCGTGTAGCCCACCAGGCGGTCGACGATCCGCCGCGTCTGCTGCGCGTCGACGAGATGGCCGTCGATGGCCCGCGGATGGCGGAACGCGTCGCGGATGGCGCTCTCGGTGATCTCGCTGAAGGTGACCCGCCGCTGTTTGTCCAGTGGGACGTGCGCCGCCTCGGCGACGTGCCACGCGATCGCCTCTCCCTCGCGATCGAGGTCCGTGGCGAGGTACACGGAATCCGCTCGCCGCGCCTCTCGCGCGATGAGGCTCACCTGGGTGCGGCGGTCATCGGACACGACGTACTCGGGGGCGAAGTCGTGGTCGACATCGACGCCGAACTTGCCCTTGCCGGGGTTCTCGGGGAGGTCTCGCACGTGGCCGTAGGAGGCCAGCACCTGGTAGTCGCGAC
>JACCXQ010000162.1 GCA_013696945.1 Chloroflexota bacterium
ATCACCGCGTGGAGGCGCCGAGCGCGCTGCCGGGAGCATGAGCGAGATCGAGGTGCTCGTCGATGTGGGGCGTCGTGACGCGATCGCGCGGCTGGAGGAGGCCGTGTCGGGTTGGCGGGCGCGTCAAGGGAGGCCATCGATCTCCGCCGAGGCCCTGTCAGCGCTGCCGGATGGCCCGGACGTCGCGGGCGACCATGAGTGGAGGCTGCGCCGTCACGATCTCGACCTGGTCCGCTCACTACTTCGCGGGCGGCCGCCGAGCAGGGTGCTCGACTTCGGGGCGTGGAACGGCTGGCTCAGCCACCGGTTGGCATCGGATGGCCACGAAGTCACGGCCGCGGATCCCTTCGCCGGAGGCGCTGCGCTCGGAGCGCCGTGGCCGGGGGTGGTCGGATGGCGACGAGTGCAGGCGGAGCTCGGGGACCTCGAGCGACTCGACGAGCGCTTCGGCGTCGTCATCGCCAACCGTTGCCTGGGGTTCACGCCCGACCCGGTCGCGGCGGTCGAGACCCTGCGCCACCTTCTCGAGCCCGGAGGCATGCTGATCGCGACCGGGCTGATGATCCATCGCTCGCCGGCGGTGCCCGCGGCGCGGATCGTCGCGGAGCGTGAAGCGTTCCACGCCTGGTCCGGGCTCGAGCTCTTCCTGGCACCGACGCGCGGCTTCCTCGACCGGTCCGACCTGGCCCGACTGGAGGCGGCTGGCCTGCGGACGGCCCCCTACCCAGCTCTCCGCCTGGCGAACCTCAGGTCCCACATCGACCGCAGGCGACCCGAGCATCGTTACGGCATCACGTGATGGTTCGTTGCAGCAACTAAGCATCGGCGTCGTGATGCCGGGATACGACGCACGCGGCCTCCCGGCCGTCACGGACCTCTTGTCAGCGATCGGTCGCGAACACGATGTCCGTGTTGTCGCACTTCGCCACCCGCCACCAGGGCCAGCGTTCGATGGTGGCGGGTTCACGGTCCATCGCCTTGGAGCCAGCGCCGACAAGGGGGTGAGCGGTCGAACGCGTGTGCTCGCCGCGGGCGTCCGGGCGGTCCTGCGGCTCCATGCCCAAAGGCCGTTCGACGTCCTGCACGCCCTGTGGGCCGACGAAGCCGGCGTGGTGGCCGTCCTCGCCGGGCGCTTGCTGCGTCGCAGGGTGATGGTGTCGGTGATGGGTGGCGAGCTCGTCTCGATGCCGGACATCGGCTACGGATCGGCGCTTGGACGCGGTGGTCGCTGGAGCGTCCGGCTGGTGTTGCGAGGGGCGCACCTGGTCACGTGCGGGTCGAGCATCCTCCACGATGCACTTGCGGAGCGGGTCCCTGCGTCACGGCTGAGGACCGTGCCGCTCGGCGTCGATCTCGACCTCTTCTCGCCCGGGCCCGCGGCGGGGACCCCTGGGCAGCGCACGGTGCTGTCCGTCGGCTCCCTGGAGCCCGTCAAGGACCACGTCACGCTGCTGCGCGCCTTCGCGGTCGTTTCGCGCGACCGCCGGGACGCCCAGCTCCGGCTGGTCGGGCATGGTGCACTGCGCTCATCGCTCGAGCGACTCGCTGAGCGGCTCGGCATCGCTGGATCGGTCGAGTTCCTCGGCCGTCTCCCGCGCGACCGTCTCCCCGACCTGTACCGATCGGCAACGATCCTCTGCGTCTCGTCTCGCCATGAGGCCCAGTCGATGGCCGCCGTCGAGGCCGCAGCGTGTGGCCTGCCGATCGTCGGCACACGTGTCGGCTGCCTCCCTGATCTCGGTGATGGCGCCCGGACGGTCCCCGTCGGCGATCACAGATCATTGGCTGCCGCGATGTCGAGCGCCCTGGACGACCCCGAAGCGCAACATCAGATGGGCGGCGCGGCGCGGGCGGCCGCCATCGCGAGCTACGAGATCGATGCCGCGGGGACGCTCTGGTCAGCGTGCTACACCGGTTCATGCAGCGACAGACGAGGAGGCGCGCGTGGAGTTTCGTGAGGTCGTCCGACGACGGCGCATGGTCCGCCGATTCGAGGACCGGGCCGTTCCCCAGGACGCGCTCGAACGGATCCTGGATGCTGCGTCGCGTGCGCCATCGGCGGGTTTCAGCCAAGGGCAGCGTGTCGTCGTCGTCACGGACCGGGACATGCGGCGCCGGCTGGGGGAGCTCTGCGGTGAGAGCGACGAGGACGAGCGGTGGGGTCGATGGGTCTCGACTTGCGGCGTCCAGCTCGTCCCGTGCGTCTCGGAGAACGTGTATCACCGCCGGTACCGCGAGACGGACAAGGTCGACGAGAGCGGCACAGAGATCGACTGGCCGGTGCCCTACTGGTGGATGGACATCGGCTGCACCGTCGAGAACATCCTTCTCGCCGCTGTCGACGAGGGCTTGGGCGCGGGCTTTGCCGGCACCGATCGCGAGGGGTGGACCCAGGCGAAAGCGCTGCTGGGCATCCCCGACGAGTTCGCGCCGGTCGGCGTCATGCCGATCGGCTACCCGCTGCCGGATGTGAAGTCGCCGTCCCTCGAGCGTGGCAAGGTCCCGATGTCCGAATTCGCGCTGCGCGAGCGTTGGTGAATGGAGATCGCGCCCTGGATCGGCGGGCGGGCTTGGTCAATAGAACGCCGTGACTGCCCCGCCGGCACGTCGCGCCGCCGCGGTCCTGCTGCATCTCCCAGCGCTCTTCGTGGCGGGACAGCAGACGCCGTGATGAATGCCTAGCCCCTTCGTACCCTCCCGCGGACGCGATCGACGCCGCCGACCTATCATCACTTGCGAAACGCTAGCAACTCGACTTGGAGACACCGTGCCCGACGACGCCCGAATCCCCGACGATCTTCTTGACCTCTTCCAGGAGCC
>JACCXQ010000207.1 GCA_013696945.1 Chloroflexota bacterium
ACGGCGAGGATGAGCCCGCTCGTGGCGCACACGCGGCTGAGCTCCTCGATGCCCACGCACAGCGTCAGGAGGTCCCCGCCCAGGCCACCGTACGCCTCGGGGAACGGCAGGGCCAACACGTCGTGCGCGGCGAGAAGCTCCACGACATCCCATGGGAACTCGGCCTCGGCGTCGATAGCCGCCGCGCGAGGCGCGATCCGCTCGTCGGCGAGCTCGCGGACGACGTCGCGCAGAGCGCGCTGGTCGTCGCTGAGTCGGACGCTCACCGGATGCGCGCGTCGCCGGAGGAGCGAACGGTCGGGCGCCGCGGCATCACCGCCCGATCGTAGCGCAGCGCCGTCGCCCGGTACGCTGACGCCGTGACGATGCCGACACTTGCCCGCAGGCTCCGGTCGCGGCCCATCCCGTTCGAACGATGGACCGATCGTGCCGTCACCGCGACGGACGAGGACCTCGCTGGGTGGCCGGTGGACACGTACCGCGCACGGATCCCATCCGATGAGCTGCGTGATGGCGCGGACGCCGCGTTCGGCCGCGTCGGCGAGGCGATCCTGGCCTTACGCCTCTTCCCGGAGAACGCGATCACACTGGCGGCCGACTCCACCCATGGCCGCGCCGCGGTCGGCGCAACTGTCCTGCAACGCGTGACGTTCGGGCCGTTCGCGCTGGAGAGTGCGGTCCGCCTCACGGCCTTGGAAACCAGCGACGACACCGACCGGGAGACCGTCAGCCTCACCTGGGCGACGCTCGATGGACATCCGGAGCGCGGGATCGAGACCTTCTCGGCCACCCGCGGACCCGACGGGTCGATCATCCTGACGATCCGGGCCCGGTCACGCCCGGGGACGCGCCTCGTCCGCCTGGGGACGCCGTTCGCCCGATGGCTCCAGCGTCGCTACTCGAGGGCCGCCTTGGCCCACCTGGCGGCGATCGCTCGGGGCCAGCCCCTGGAAGGCGTCAGTGAACGGTCCAGACCCCGTCGTGACGGCCGTAGATGATGGCCGCGTCCAACCCGAACGACCCGTCGTCCCGTCCGACCGGTTCGATCTCGACGCTGCGCACGTTCCGCGGCCGGTCGAAGACGAAGGTGCCGAGGGAGTCGGTCCCGAAGGTGTGCTTGATGATGCGCCCGGCCGCGGCGGTTCCGGGCGTGCCGATGGTGTACGAGTCCACGGCGCTTCCACGCACCACGAGATCGAACGGGCTGCTTCCGCCCGGCAGGTCCTCGTAGTACCACTGTCCCACGTTGTTCACCCCTGACCACGCCCAACCGCGGACGGTCGGCCCTTCTCCCGTCCGGAAGTAACCGATCGTCGGTCGCTCGCCGAGTTCGAGCTGCGGCCCGCGCGTCACGCGATCGTCGACCTGTTCGAACAGCCACTCGTCATCGTTCTTGAGCCTGCCCAGGATCAGACCGTGGTTCTGTTGCGAGAAAGCGATCAAAGGGCGGCCATGGTCGTCAACGACGATGGAGGGCGCCCCGATGCAGCACAAGCCGGCAGCCTGTGTAGGGTTGGCACCAAGCGTCATGTACCAGAGGCTCCCGCCGTACCGGTCTCGCTCGAACGCGAGGTGAACGACGCCGCTCTCCGCATCGATCGATGGCTTCTGGTCGATGCCCCCGGTCTCCCGCCGCACGGCCCATCCCGAGGCGGCCTGCCTCGCTGTGAAGAGGCCACGCGAGACCCCGTCGGTGTCCAGCCTGGCGAACACGATGATCACCATGCCCTGCGAGACGGTGATGGCCGGCTCGACATCGTGGCGACGCGTGAGGCGCTCGACTTCCCAGCTGCCACCTGCGTCCGTCGCGTACCAGATCCCGCGCCGGTCGGTCCGTTCGATCGCGACGTGGAGGTTGCCGGCACCATCCACGATGGTCGCGTGGGCGGCGGGGGCGCTGGCCGTCGCGAGGATCCGTTCCCGCGGCGATCCAGCCCCCGCTACCGCGGGCAGCAGCGCGATGGCGAGCAGAGCTGCCAAGGCAGCAGACAGGGCCGTCCGCGATCGGGCTGGATCGTTCATTTGGGTAGTCCTTTCGCCTAATTGGTCGTCGTCCAGACGCCGTCGTCGCGCCCATAGACGATGACGACGCTCGTCCCGATGGAGCCGTCGCCCCTGCCCACCCGCTCGACCTCCAGGCTCCGGACGTCGCGCGGCCCACGCACGAGGATCGTCCCCCGATAGTCGTTGGCCATGAAGGTCCAGAGGATGCGGCCTGCGCGCTCCGATCCTCGCTCGCCGATGGTGAAGGCGTTGATCTCATCGCCCTCGACCACCAGGTCGAAGCGTCGGTCGCCACCCGGAAGACCACGGATCCCCCAGGACCCGACGTCGTTGACCTGCGAACCGAACCACGCGCGGACCATCGGTCCTTCCCGCTTCCGGAGGTACCCAAGGGTGGGGCGGTAGGCCAGCACCAGCTGTGGCGCGCGCGTCTTGTGGCGATCGACCACCTCGTTGATCCACTCGCCATCGTTCGTCCGCCGCCCGAGAACGAGGCCGCCATATGTCAACGAGAAGGCCACGAACGGTCGACCCTGCTCGTTCACGCGGAGCGATGGCAGTCCGCTGCAACAGTACTGGGCGATGGACGAGGGGGAGCCGCCGAGCGTCATGTACGTTAGGGAGCCCTGGTAACGAGCGTTCCGGAAGACGAGGTGCACGGTCCCGTCATGTGCGTCGACCGAGGGTGTCCGGTCGACCTCGCGAGTGACGCGCGCGATCTCCCATCCCAAGCCTGCGGCGGTGGCCGTGAAGATGCCGTTCGACTCGCCATCGTCGCCGAGGCGCGCGAAGGCGATGATGACCGTGCCGCGCACGATGGTGATGGCGGGCTCCACGTCGTCCCGCCGCGTCACGCGCTCCGCATGCCAGGCCCCGCCCGCGTTCGTGGCGTACCAGATCCCGCGCGCATCAGTCCGTTCGATGGCGACATGGACGGTGCCCGAGCGATCGACGATCAAGGCATGGGCCGCCGGGGCACCATCGGTCGCCAGGATCCGCTGTGGTGGGTGCGCTGCGGCCACCGAGGGCAGCGCAGCGACGGCGAAGAGAGCGGACAGCGCCGCGAGCCCCGCCGTTCTTCGCAGGTTCGAGCCGGTCACCACGAGATCCTCCCATTCCAGATCACGTTCATGCGCGCCCGTACCGTTGACGAACGCGCGACCCGTGTCGTGACGACAGTTCGATACTACCGTGGGGCGCGCGGCGGCAGCTGGCTCTGGCTCAGCCTCCGGCGGGCCGAGCGGTCGGCAACGGCTCGTACGGGCTGAGCTCCACCATGCGCTGCAGGCGCTCGACATCGAGGAGTCCGTCGGCGGGAGTCTCGACGACCCCTTCCCGGACCGGCCACATGGCGGAGACTTTCGGCACGCCCGGTGCGGACTCCGCGGCGTAGAGGAACACGGCGTACCGCTCGCCCTCCGCGATCTCGTTGGGCAACCGTCCCGAGGTCGAGACCCAGTCACAGCCGAGTCGGCCGCCGAGGACCTCGATGACCCGCTGCTCACCGGCCTCGGTGCCGCGGATGGCCGTCTCGACCTCGAAGGTGATGGTCCGATAGAGGAACGCGTTGGTGCCTGGCCCGCTGACCTTCGATGGACGCTGCCCATCCTCGGTGTCCCAGTGAGCGTCGGATGCGGCCACGACCCGGCCCACGAAGACCACCAGGGCATGGCTCGCCTTGAGTGCCACGGTCTGTGGAGGGCCATCGCTTGTGACCACCACGCCCACGCAATCGGGGGACGCGGGGGCCTCGCCCGTCGCCGCGGCCTTGTCCGGAGCCTTGGTCGGATCGGATCCCGATGTCTCTGCTGCTCGCGGAGGTGGTGTCCCGGTGGCGCCCGTGACCAGATCGCGAGGCGCAGGCCGGGCGACGACCACGGCGACGACCATCCCGCTCAGCAGGAGGATGGCGACGATCGCGATGAGGCGGTTCCCGAGGCCCTTCATGGGTACGCTCCGTAGATGTCGATGAGGCCGTCCTTGTCGTCGTCCTGGATGGCGTGGCAGGTCTGAGCGCCAGTCGATCTTCGCTTCAGCACGCGGATCCCGGCCTTCCATGTAGCCATCGAAGCGTCAGAAGGTG
>JACCXQ010000222.1 GCA_013696945.1 Chloroflexota bacterium
GGGCTGCCCACGCCTCGACCCCCGCCGACGATGATGCGAGCCTCCTCGATGGGCACGCCTCCCGCCGCCTCCTCGACGCGGTCGGTCACGCGGACGGGTGGGGCGTCGTCGAGACCGGCGACCTCTACAGCCTCGATCGAGCCAGGCGTGGCGGCCTTCTCGGCGACCACGGTGGCCGGGCGGACGAGCACGATGCCGCGTATGCCGGCGAATGTGCTGCGCGTCGCGAGACGGCCACCGAATGTGCTCATCTCGACCTCTGGCCGCCCTTCCTCGCTCCAGGTCACACCCGCGCCGTTGACGAGGATCGGCAGGTCCGTCAGTCCGACCAGCATGCCCGCCACGTCCTTGCCGTCCGGCGTCGCGCCGACGAGCAGGACATCGGGCGCGCGTTCCGCAACGAGCGCCGCGAGCCGCGGCCCCACCAGGCTGGCCGCCGGCCCGGCCGTCCGCCCGACCGCCACGACCAGGACATCCGCCCCGTGGGCCGCCACCTCATTTGCCGCATCCGTGGCTCCAGCGCCGATGAGCACCGCGGTCGCACGCCCGCCCGCCGCCTCGGCCAACTGGCGTGCCAGCGTGGCGAGCTCGAGCGTCAGGCGCGTCGGGCGCCCATCAGCAACCTCCCCCACCGCCCAGATCGCCGCCATCAGATCAGCCTCCGCTGGGCCAGGAAGTCGACGACCTGCGCCACGACCTCTTGCGGCGCGCCACGCAGAACGGTCGCGCCACTCCGCTGCGGTGGAGCATCGCTCCCGACGACGCGGGTCGTGGCGGCCGCTTCCCCGACACTCGCAGACTCGATGCCGAGGTCGGCGAGCGACCAGGTCGTGACCTCCTTGGAGCGTGCCTGCATGATGCCGCGCAGCGATGGGTAGCGTGGCTCCCCGAGCACCTGCGTACCCATCACGACCGCGGGGGTCGCCGCCTCCAGCACGTCATAGCCCGAGGCCGAGAGCCGGTGCACGCGGACGCCGCCGTCGATCGGCGTGATCTCCGATGCGTACGAGAGATATGGCAGCTCGAGGCGCGCAGCGATGGCCGCTGCGACCACACCGCCCTGGCCGTCGGAGGTGTCGGCGCCCACGAACAGCAGGTCGAACTCGAGCTTCTGGAGCGCCGCGACCAGGACCGCGACCGTCGCGCGGAGACAGGAGCCGGCCAACGCGCCATCCGTCACGTGGTAAGCGCGCGTCGCGCCCATCGCAAGCGCCTTGCGCAGAGCGTCGAGCGCCGAGGGCGGACCCATCGACAAGAGCGAAACCTCCCCGCCGGCCGCCTCCGTCAGCTTGAGCGCCTTCTCGAGCACGTACTCGTCGTTGCCGTTGGCCTCGAGCTGCGTGCGCTGGACCCGCATGTCCGGTCCGAGCCGTTCCGTGCCCACGACCGGCACGGCCTTCAGCAGGACGACGATGTGCAAGGCTGCCCTCCCTGGGATGTGGCCGTCTGTGCCTGCCGCGGCGTCACTGGGTCGAGAGGAGGTCGCGGGCGATGATCAGCCGCTGGATCTGCTGGGTACCTTCGTACAGCTGCGTGATCTTGGCGTCGCGCATCATCCGCTCGACAGGGTACTCGGTGATGTAGCCGTACCCGCCCAGGACCTGCACCGCGTCCGTGGTGACGGCCATCGCCGTGTCCCCGGCGAACAGCTTGGACATGGCCGCCCAGCGCGCGGCATGGGGTGACCCGGCATCGATCTCCTCGCACGCGGTGTAGAGCAACTGGCGCGCCGCCTCCGTGCGGGTGGCCATGTCGACGAGCATGGCGCCGACCATCTGGAGCTCACCGATGGGGCGGCCGAACTGTTCCCGCTCGCGCGCGTAGCGGATCGCCACATCCGTCGCGCCCTGCGCGATGCCGACGGCCTGCGCCGCGATCCCCGGTCGGCTCCGCTCGAACGTCTTCATCGCGATGGACCAGCCCTGACCGAGCTCACCGATGCGGTTCGCGTCGGGGACCCGCACACCGTCGAACGCGAGCTCGGCGGTCGGTGAGCCCCGGATGCCCATCTTGTGCTCGAGCCGCGAGGTCGAGAAGCCTGGTGTCTCCTTCTCGACATAGAAGCAGGCCAGGTGCCGGTAGGCCCTGACGGCCGCCGGGTCGGGATCGGTCAGCGCGAAGACAGCCACGACGCCGGCCACGTTGCCGTGACTGATGAATCGCTTCGATCCGTCGATCCGCCAGTCGTCGCCATCTCGCACGGCGCGCGTCTTGAGGGCCGCCGCGTCGGATCCGGCCCCGGCCTCGGTGAGCGCGAACGCGCCGAGCATCGCGCCCTTCGCCAGTGTCGGGATCCAGCGCTGCTTCTGCTCCTCGGTCCCGGCGATCATCAGGGGCAGGCCGCCGAGCTCCTGCACGGCGAGGATGAGCCCGCTCGTGGCGCACACGCGGCTGAGCTCCTCGATGCCCACGCACAGCGTCAGGAGGTCCCCGCCCAGGCCACCGTACGCCTCGGGGAACGGCAGGGCCAACACGTCGTGCG
>JACCXQ010000211.1 GCA_013696945.1 Chloroflexota bacterium
GACAAGGGTCGGCTCCGGAGCGCGCTCGCCGAACTCTCCGAGCAGGATCCCCTCATCGATGTCCGGCAGGACGACGAGCGCCAGGAGATCGCCGTGTCGCTGTACGGCGAGGTCCAGAAGGAGGTCATCGGGGCGACGCTGGCGCGTGACTACGGGGTGGACGTCACGTTCCGCGAAACGACGATCATCCACATCGAACGGCCCGCTGGCAGGGGAGAGGCCGTCGAGATCCTCCGCGCGAAGACCAAGACGAACATCACCGGCAAGAGCTCGCCCACCAGCTCGAACCCGTTCCATGCCACGCTCGCTCTGCGCGTCGAGCCGGCACCGGTCGGCTCTGGCGTCCACGTCCGAGTGGACGTCGACGTCCGCCTGGTGCCGCTCTACATCTTCAAGACGGTCGATGTCTTCGTCGAGCAGATGGCGGGGTACGTCCGCGACGCGCTCCAGGAAGGGCTGTGCGGCTGGCAGGTAACCGACTGCACCGTGACGATCACCGACTGCGGCTACGGGGCACCGGGAACGACCGCCGGTGACTACCGGAAGCTGACGCCGATGGTGGTCATGCGGGCGCTCGAGCGGGCGGGAACGCGGGTCTGCGAACCGATGGCAAGCGTCCGCTTGGACGTGCCGACCGATTCCGCGAGTGCGGTGCTATCGCTTCTCGCCCGTCTGCGTGCTGGCGTCGAGCCACCGATGGTGCAGGCGGATATCTCGACCATCCGCGCGGTTCTGCCGATGGCCCTCGTGCACGATCTCCAGCGGCGGCTGCCGACCCTAACGGCGGGGGAGGGGGTGCTCGAATCCCGGTTCCTCGGTCACGAGCCAGTCACCGGACCGGCCCCGACGCGCCTGCGGACGACTCCCGACCCGCGGAACCGAGAGGAGTACCTCATGTCCCTCGCCCGGCGGTCCTGAACCGGACCGATCACGTCCAGTACGCAGCGACGAGCGCCGAGTCCGGCGCATATCCTGTCCCTGTGACCAACGGGATCGAGCCAGTCCCGCAGCCTCGTGTCGACACGACCGTCACCGACGCGGCCACGGGCCAGCAACGCCGCCAGACCGAATACTCGGGAACGATCTGGTTCGGAGGACGGCCCGAGATCACCGGGTTCGGCGTGGTCACTCGGGGAGGCGTCGCCCGCATCGAGTCCCCGTGCATCCTGCCCGACAGCCTTCCCTACGTCGCTTCGCGTACAAGCGAGGCCAGCGTCGCGTGCACCGTTTGCGAGCCAGAGCGCGCCCGACGCGTCCAGATCGCCGAGTATCGCGCGGGGTTCTTGTGCCTGACCCAAGAGGGGGCGATCTCGCGTGGCTCCAGCTGCAGGTCGTCGCTGTCGCGCAGGTCCCGGTCGGCGTCAGCTAAATCGCATCGTGGTCCGGGTCCCACTCGACGCGGTCGCCACGAGCCCGCCCGCCACGGTCACTTGACGGCCCTGACAGCGAAAGGCAGGGAGGTGTGATGGCGACGGTCGACGAATACCTCGCAGGGCTACCCGACGACCGACGCAAGACCGCCGAGTCGCTGCGCGCCGCTGTGCTGAGCGCAGAACCGGGGATCCGCGAGTCCGTCAAGTGGGGCCAGCCGGTGTTCGATGTGAACGGGCCGGTGGTCGCGCTCAAGTCCCACGCTCATCACGCCACGCTGACGTTCTGGAGGGGCGCCTCACTGGACGACCCCGACGGCATCCTCGAGGGCGACGGCGATCGGATGCGCCACGCCCGGTTCACGAGTCCTGAGGCGGTCCCGGTCGAGGCCGTCGAGGCTCTGGTCCGCCACGCGGCAGCCCTCAACCGCGAGCTCGGGGACCCGACCAAGCGCGGGTGAGTCGAGGCGCCCGCCCTGGCTATTCGCTCCAGCGGATGCCGATCGGCCCTCGTCGTCCAGGTAGCGGCAGGGACTCCGCTTCGACCTCCACCGCTGATCGCTCGCCGCGCGAAAGGCGGCGCCAGGGCTGCACGGTCAGGGTCATACCGGCGCGTCGCCAGGTCCCGATGACCTCACCGCCGACGAGCAGGGCACCGGGCCAGACGCGCGAGGTCCACAGCTCTCGGCGAGAACGCTCCGCGGTGACCAGGAGCTCACGATCGGCTCCC
>JACCXQ010000226.1 GCA_013696945.1 Chloroflexota bacterium
GGCGACCGGTTCGCCAAGATCGCGACGCGCTACGGCACCGACGTGACGAAGCTCGACGTCGAGTGGGGCCAGGCGGCCGAACCGGACGCGGTCAGCGAGGCGCTCGCGCGGATGGCCGGCGAGGGACGGCCGGCCAGGGCTGTGCTGCTCACGCACAACGAGACGTCGACCGGCGTCACGAACCCGCTCCAGGCGCTCGCGGCGGCGGCACGTGCCGGCGCTCCGGACGCGCTCCTGCTGGTCGATGGGATCAGCGGGCTTGGTGCGGTGCCCTTCGAGGCCGATGCCTGGGACCTCGATGTCGTGGTGACCGGTTCCCAGAAGAGCTGGATGGTGCCACCCGGGCTCGCCATGGTCAGCGTCTCGGAGCGCGGCTGGGCAGCCGCCGAGCGAGCCTCGATGCCGCGGTTCTACTTCGACCTCGGGATGCATCGGGCGAGCGCCGCCAAGGGTGAGACGCCCTGGACACCCGCCATCGGCGTCTGCTTCGCGCTCGACGTGGCGCTCGAACTGCTGGAGCGGGAGGGCTACCCACGGATCTTCGCGCGACATGCGGCGTGCGGCGCGGCAACGCGCGCCGGACTCCGCGAGATCGGTGTCACGCTCTTCGCCGACCCGGCCCACGCCTCGGACACCGTGACGTCGGCGCTGGTCCCCGACGGCCTCGAATGGTCGCAGATGAGCCGGGGGCTCCGCGGACGCGGGCTCGTCCTCGCGGGCGGGCAGGGCGCGCTGACCGGGCGGATCTTCCGCGTCGGCCACCTGGGTGCGGTGAGCGTGGACGACATCCTTACCGCGCTCGCGATCCTCGAAGAGACCCTCGGCGGACTCGGCCAAGCTATCCGCCCGGGCACAGCCGTCGCCGCGGCCACCGCGGCAGCCCAACAGGCAGCCTCGGGCGCGGGGCGGCCGGCCGCTGTCGCTGCCGGCACCTGACGCGAACCCAGCGTCCGTCGCGACGAGCATGAGGATCCTCGTCGCCGAACCCCTCGCTGAGGAAGGGCTCCAGATCCTGCGTGCCGAGCACGAGGTCGAGGTCCGGACCGGCCTTCCGCGCGAGGAGCTCCTCGCCGCGCTGCCCGGCTTCGACGCGCTGGTCGTGCGCAGCCAGGTCCAGGTCGACGCCGAGGTCATCGCCGCTGGGCGGGACCTGCAGGTCATCGGTCGTGCCGGTGTCGGTGTCGACAACATCGACCTGGCTGCCGCTACGAGCGCCGGCATCACCGTCGTCAATGCACCGACCGGCAACACCATCGCAGCGGCGGAGCACACGCTCGCGCTGCTCTTCGCGCTGACGCGACGCGTGGCCGCGGCGGACGCGTCGATGCGTCGCGGCGAATGGAAGCGAGCGGACTTCACGGGCCGCGAGCTGCGTGGGAAGCGGCTCGGCATCATCGGCCTGGGCAAGATCGGGATGACCGTCGCCGACCGCGCGCGGGCGCTGGAGATGGAGCTCGTGGGCCATGACCCGTACGTGACCGAGGACGCCGCTGCGCACCATGGCGTAAGGCTCGTGAGCCTCGATCGCCTGATCTCGGCATCGGACGTGATCACCGTCCACGTGCCACTGACGCGCACGACGCGCGGCCTCATCGGTGCCGCTGAGCTTGCGCGGATGAAGCCGGACGCGCTGCTCATCAACGTCGCGCGCGGTGGTGTGGTCGACGAGGACGCACTCGCCGCGGCGCTGCGCGACGGCGTGATCGGCGGCGCCGCCGTGGATGTCTTCGTCACCGAGCCGCCCGTCGGTTCGGCGCTCCTCGATGCGCCGTCGACGGTCCTGACCCCGCACCTCGGTGCATCTACCGAAGAGGCACAGACACGTGTCGCGGTCGAGGCGGCGCAACAGGTGCTCGAGGTCCTCGCCGGACGGCCGGCTCGATATGCGGTCAACGCACCACTACTGACCGCGGAAACGGCACAAGCGGTCGGGCCGTTCCTGCCGCTCGCGCGGCTCGTCGGCCAGCTCTACGCACAGCTGGCGCCCGATCTCGAAGGGCTCACGCTGGAGATCTCGGGCGAGCTGGCGGCACATGACGCCTCGCCCCTCGCGGCCGCGGCGCTCGGCGGCCTGCTCGAGAACGTGACCGAGGAACGCGTGAACCTGGTCAACGCGTCGCACGTCGCGCGTGCACACGGGATCGCGCTCGTCGAGCACAAGACACCGGAGTCGGGTCGATACGCCTCGATGGTCACGCTCAGCGGGTCGACCACGGTGGGCGGCTCGATGGCCGCCGGCCAGCCGCGGCTGGTGCGGCTGGGAGACTACTGGGTGGACGTGCCCCCGGCACCGCACATGCTCGTCACCCGCCACCACGATAGGCCCGGCACGATGGGCCGCATCGGGCAGATGCTGGGCGACGCCGACGTCAACATCAGCGCGATGCATCTGGGGCGTTCCGCGCCGCGAGCGGACGCGCTCATGATCCTTGCCCTGGACGACCCGGTGCCGCTCGAGGTCGCCGAGCGGATCCGCGAGCAGGAGGCGGTGCGCGACCTGTGGCTGATCAGGCTGGATTGACGGACGAGCCCGCTGGACCGACGACCGGGGCGCCGCTCCCCTACGCGGCGATCTGCCTTGTTCGGCATTCGGAAAGCACGTGGATCACGGAGTCGCGGTTCCAGGGCCGTGCCGACCCGCCCCTCTCCGCGCTCGGTGAGCACCAGGCGCGGCTCGTGGCGCGCCGCCTGCGCGATCGCCACCTGCCACCCGCCCTGCCGGTGCCGGGCTCCCCACCCCAGGCGATATGGCACTCCCCGCTGAGTCGCGGCGGGGCGACGGCCGCCCGGATCGCCGATGCACTGGCCATGACCACCGCTCTCCGCTCGGACGACGCGCTCACCGAGCTCGGGCAGGGGGAGTGGGAGGGGCTGACGCACGCTGCCGTCCAGCGACGGTGGCCTGCCGAGCTTGCCGCGTGGCGCAACGATCCCGTCGCCGCCCAGGCGCCGGGTGGCGAGCGGCTGCAGGACGGCTCGGAGCGGGTGGCGGGCTTCCTGGAACGGCTCCTGGATGGACTCTCGCCGGGAGCAGGCGGATCGACCGCCCCATGGTCGATCGTCGTCTCGCATGACGGCATCCTGCGGCTGATGCTGATGCGGCTCCTGGACATCCCTCTCGAGCGCTTCTGGGCCTTCCCTTTCCCCGTCGCGGGGATCAGCGTGATCGACCTCGTCGAGGGCCGGCCGCGACTCCGAGCGCACGCTCTGACCGACCACCTCGCCGCGGAAGGCGACGCCGCCGACCGGGGTGGGGCCCTCTAGGTCCGCGATGCGCGCCCGCATCATCGATCGCTGGGATGCCGCGCGAGCCAGTTACTGGTTCGTGCCGACGATCATGGCCCTGGGTGCAGTGGCCGCCGCCGCCCTCAGCCTCGACCTCGACCGACGGGTCGGGCCGGATGCGCTGCGAACGGTCTTCACGGGCAGCGCAGAGGGCGCCCGGAGCGTCCTGTCGGTCATCGCGACTGCGATGATCACGGTCGCCGGAGTGACCTTCGCCATCGCGCTCGCCGCCATGACGCTGGCGTCATCGCAGTTCGGCCCTCGCCTGCTGCGCAACTTCATGCGCGACCTGGGCAACCAGTTCGTGCTGGGGACGTTCCTTGCGACTTTCGTCTTCTCGCTGCTCGTGCTCGGCGCGATCCGCGGGCCGGACGAAGGCGCCCCGTTCGTCCCGGAGGTCTCCTTCAACATCGCGGTCATCGCCACGCTGGCGAGCACGATGGTGCTGATCTACTTCATCCACCACGCCGCGACGATGATCCAGGTCGCACACATCGTGAGCTCCGCCACGGCGGACCTGGTTCGCGACGTCGATCGTCTCTTCCCGCCGGCGGCGCCCGATGCAGCTCCTCACGACCCGTGGCAGCCCGCGGGACCCGGAGCGCCTGCACTCGCCACCGAAGTGGGCTACGTCGAGGTGATCGATCTCGATGGTCTCGCGCGGACCGCAGAACACCGCGACATCGTCATCCGGCTGGTGGGCCACCCGGGCAGCTTCGTCGTCACGGGCGACGTCCTTGCCGAGGTCTGGCCGGCCGAGCGCGCTAACGAACAGGCCCGCCGTTCGGTGGCCGGCCACTTCATCATGGGGCCCCAGCGGACGGAGCAGCAGGACGTGGGGTTCACACTCCAGCAGCTGGTCCAGGTCGCGCTGCGGGCGCTCTCACCGGCCATCAATGACCCGTTCACGGCCGCCATGTGTGTCGACCGGCTGGGAGCCGTGCTCTCGCGCATCGTGGTCCGCCCGGTGCCCCCTGCCGAGCGCCTCGTGAGAGGCCGCGTCCGCATCATCGCCCCGCCCCCCACGTTCGAACACCTGGTCGACAGCGCGTTCGGCGAGATCCGACGGAATGGGCGGTCCCAGCTTGGGCTGACCATCAGGCTTCTGCTGACCCTGGAGGGGGTCGCACGCCGCGCGGTCCGTGCCGAGGACCGCGCGTTGATAGCCGCCGAGGCCCGGCTGGTGATGGACGGATTCGCGACTGACACGCTGCTGCCGGACGAACGGCGCCGCTTGGAGGTGGCACATCGAAGCTGCATCGCGGCGTCCAGCGGCCCGGACCGACCCGGAGTCAGCCCGGCGGCAGATCCGGCCGGTGACCCAGCTCCTGCGGACGCGTCGACCGCGGACGGCGACGCAGGATGAGCCGGAGGAGGCCGATCCGGACCCGCCGGTAGGCGTGTCGCAGCTGATCGAGCATCTGACGGTCGGGCTCGCGGCGCGCGTAAGTGGTCTCGACCTTGGCGCGTGCTACGACGACGAGCTCGCCACGGACGCCGGGCAGCACCTCCCCGAGCGCACCGGCGTACTCGTACGCGGTCTGGGTGGGTTTCGGCCCGTAGCCGAATCGGCCGGCCAGACGCGCCATCCCGCGATACGCGAGGTCGGGCTCCGGCGAGGGCAGGCGGCGAGCCCGCGCAAGTAGCAAGAGGACCGCACCGACTCCCAGGATACCGACGATGGCCACTACGGCCAACGGACCTGGATCGGCCGGCGGCGGCGCGGCGGGCAACCCTCCGGTCGGGTCGCTGTTGCCGTCGCCGGAACCGAGGCCGTCGTCATCGCGCGGGTCCGGTTGGTTGAAGTTCGGCGACGGCAGCGGACCGGTCGCACCACCATCGGGCGTCGCCAGCGGCACGCCGGGGTCCAGGCTGGTCGGCTGCTGCCCGTTCTCGTCGTTCCCCGGCGTGGGGTCGAAACGGATCCAGCCGTACGTGGGGAAGAAGACCTCGACCCACGCGTGGGCCGCGCTGCGGTCGACCTCCCAGCTGCCATCGGGGAGCTGCCGCCCCGGCAGGTAGCCCATGGCCAGCCGCGCCGGGATCTGCTGCGTCCGCAGCAGCATCGCCATCGTCGTCGCAAAGTACTCGCAGTAGCCGCGGCGCACCTTGAGCATGCAATCGACGATCTTGTCCCGGCCGCAGAGGCCGCGGACGTCGTTCTGATAAATGAACCCACCGTCGCTGTAGAGGAACTGCTGGATCGCCTCCGCGACGTGGAAGGGATCGCGTCGATCCTCCGGCAGCCGCCCGACGATCCGATCCGCCGTGTTGTACGTGAGGTCACCGATCGAACCGGCAC
>JACCXQ010000260.1 GCA_013696945.1 Chloroflexota bacterium
CTGCTGGCCATCCCCGCGGCGTTCCTCCTCTACCGATGGCCGTTCCTGCTCGGTGTCGCCCTGGCGCTCGGAGGCACCTGGCTGCGCCTCGTCCATGCCCAGCTGCCCGAGACGAGCGACCAGCTCACCGTGGGGCGCGCCGCACTCGCCGGCGTGCTCGCCGGGCAGAACCCATATGGTCATGGCTTCGTGGAGTCGTGGCCGCCGGGGGCGCCGTTCGTCTACGGTCCGTTGGAGCTGCTGGTGGCGGCACTCGGCGTAGAGGGCCAGATCCTCGCCGCCTTCGGGACGATGCTGCTCCTCGCCTGGCAGCGGACGTTCATCACGCTCGCCGTCTACTCCGCGCAGTACTTCGTGGTGCAGTTCACCGCGACGGGCATCAACGACCTGGTCCCGGGGTTCCTGATCATGGCCGGGCTGCTGACGCTGGAGCGGCACCGCGTCGCTGGCGCCGTCCTGCTGGCCCTCGCGGCGGGCGTCAAGCCCTACGCGCTCGCCTGGTTCCCTCCCGCCATCGGCTACGGAGGTGCGGTGGTCGCGGTGGCGCTCATCGCGCTGACCGGCGTCATCTGGAGCCCGCTCGCGCTCTGGGGGCCAGGTTCGTTCCTGCGCTCGGTCGAGCTCGCCGCGGGCACGCATCCGTTCCCCGAGAACACGCTGAACACACCTGCACTGCGTGTCCTGGCAGTGCCGCTCGCGATCGCCGCGATCTTCGTGCGCCGCTGGTGGCTGATGGTCGTCTCGGGCACGGTCATCTTCAGCGTCGTCCTTTTCCTGGACAAGTGGGCGAGCTACGGCTACTGGCTGGTGATCCTGCCGCTCCTCGGGATGCTCGCCGAGCGGACCGTCATGCCCCGGCTTCAGGCCGCGCTTCGGGCACTCCCGGACCGCAGCCCCACCACGGCGGCGCCTGCGTCATAGCGGTCCCCGATGTCGGCCACCATCCGCTCGATGCAGAAGCGCTCGTGGGCCAGATCGTGCCCGGCGCGCGCGAGGGTGTCGGCGAGAGGATGGTCGAGCAGGAGACGGGTGATGGCGTCGGCCAGCGCGGGAGCGTCCCGTGGAGTCACCAGCAGCCCCGTGCGGCCATCCTCGATCATCTCAGGGATCCCACCGACGTTCGTCGCCACGATCGGCCGGGATAGGGCCATCGCCTCGAGGATGACCAGCCCCTGCGCCTCGCGGTACGAGGGCAGGACCGCCACGTCGAGCGCTGCGGTCACGGCCGGGACGTCCTCGCGACGGCCCGTGAAAACGATCCTGGCACCGGGCCGGGCTCCGCGCGTGCCGACGCAGCGATCCCCGCTGCACTCCTCGCCGAGCAGCCCCAGATCGCGCGCCTGCGCCTCCAGCACCTCTCTTTGCGAGCCCTCGCCCACGACGAGCAGCCGTGCGGCCGGGACGCGCTCGAGCACCGCGGGCCACGCATCGAGCAGGGTCGCGTGACCCTTCTCAGGCTCGAGCCTCGCCACGACCCCGACCAGCGGCGCGCCCTCCTCGAACCCGTACTCCTCGGGCAGCGTGCAGCAGGCTTCCTGGTGGTCGTAGCGGGAGAGGTCGACGCCGTTGTAGATGAGGTCGATGGGCACCATCGCGCGGCCCTCGGCCTGTAGCTTCGCGACGATCGAGCGGCTGACCGCGATGAGCCGGTCCATCGACGGGGTCAGCGCCCGCAGGAGATCGCGATCCTCCGTCGCCCTGACACGGCTCGAATGCACCGTGTTGATGACGTACGGGCGCGGCAGGCCGAGCTCGCCGAGGGTGAGTGCCGCCCGCGTGCCGATGATCTCCGCCCGGTACATGTGGCCGTGCACGATCGCGGGCGGGTCGTCAGCGAGCAGCCGGACCACGGCGGCCAGCGCCGCGCCATCATCGGGCTCGGCGACGACATCGACACGTACGCCGAGGGCTCGCATTCGCCGCACGGCGCTGCCGTCGCTCAGGCTGATGACCGAGACGTCGTAGCGGTCACGGTCCATGCGCGACAGAAGCGACCAGACCTGCTCCTGTGCGCCGCCGTTCGTGCCGGTGGCGAGGATCTCCACGACCCGTATCCGCGAGCCCCCCATGACCGGCGGGCGGGCGATCTGGTCGTAGCAGGGGTCGAGCGCCGTGGGAGCGGTCATGTCC
>JACCXQ010000284.1 GCA_013696945.1 Chloroflexota bacterium
GCACTGAGGTGCGGTACGTCCAGCCTTTGCAACACCGATGTAACGGTTCGACGAAACCGATGCGTCGCTAAGGCGCTCCGCGCGCGTCGACCGCGGCCGCGCCCAGACTCGTGAGGCGCCCGGCTGCCCCGGATAACGTGGCCAGGCGCTTGGGGAACGCGAAACGCAGCTTGGTCCGGCCCAGCTCCGGCCGGGAATAGAAGCTGGACCCGGGCACTGCCGCCACACCGGGACTCTCCACCAGGCGCCGCGCGAAGGTGACGTCATCGTCCTCGGTCAGGTCCGCGATGTCCGTCATCACGTAGTAGGCGCCGTCGGGTGGTGAGGCACGGAAGCCCGCGCGGGACAGAGCGTCCACGAGGAGGTCGCGGCGTTCGCAGTACTCCACGGCGAGCGCGTGGTAGTACGCATCCGGCATCGCGAGCGCGACCGCTCCGGCCTGCTGGAGGGGTGCAGCCGCTCCGACGGTCAGGAAGTCGTGCACCTTCCGGATGCCGGACGTGAGCGTCGGGCTGGCGATCACCCAACCCACGCGCCAGCCGGTGACCGAATACGTCTTCGAGAGCGCGTTGATGGCGACCGTGCGCTCGGCCATGTCCGGGATCGTCGCCATCGGGGTATGGTCGCCGGAGTAGCGGATGTGCTCGTAGATCTCGTCGGTGAAGCAGACCACGTCGTGCTCGATGCACAGCTCTGCGATCAGCTCCAGCTCATCCCGCGTGAAGACCCGGCCCGTCGGGTTGTGCGGGGAGTTCACGACGATGCCGCGGGTCCGTGGGCCGAACGCAGCCCGCAGCTCGTCGGGGTCGAAGCGCCAGTCCGGCTCGTGGAGTGTCACGTAACGCGGGACGGCGCCACACAGGATGGCGTCCGGTCCGTAGTTCTCGTAGAACGGCTCGAAGACGACCAGTTCGTCGCCCGGGTCGAGGACGGCGAGCATCGAGGCGATCATCCCCTCGGTGGCACCGCAGGTGACCGTGATCTGCGTCTCCGGGTCGGCCTCCCAGCCCGGGTACCAGTGGGCCGTCTTGATGCCGATCGCGTCACGGAACGGCTTCGCACCCCACGTGATGGCGTACTGGTTGATGTCGGCCGAGATCGCGTCGCAAGCGGCCGCCTTGACCTCGGCGGGGGCCTCGAAGTCGGGAAAGCCCTGGGCCAGATTGATCGCGCCGTGCCGCATCGCGAGCCGTGTCATCTCGCGAATCACCGACTCGCCGAAACTATCGGCCTTCCGGGAGATGCGCGGCATGGGCGCCCTCTTCGTGGCAGGTGCGGGATGACGGCGACCCTACCACGGGCGCCGGGACGGGCCGCATCCCGAGGCGCTTCGCCTCCGGGCGCCCGCTACCCTTGCCGCATGGTCGCGCAGACGACGATCCGCCGTGCCCCCAAGGTGCTCCTCCACGACCATCTCGACGGCGGCCTGCGGCCGGCCACGGTCATCGAGCTGGCACGCGACTCGGGCTACGACGCGCTCCCGACGACCGACGCCGAGGAACTGGGCCGTTGGTTCCGCCAGGGCGCCGATCGGAAGAGCCTCGAGCTGTACCTGGAGGGCTTCGATCACACGGTAGGCGTGATGCAGACGCCGGATGCCATCGCTCGCGTCGCGTCGGAATGTGCGCAGGACCTGGCTGCGGACGGCGTCGTCTACGCGGAGGTCCGCTATGCGCCCGAGCTCTCGACGACCGGCGGCCTGTCGCTCGACGAGGTGATGAAGGCGTGGATGGACGGCTTCCGGGACGGCTCCGACGCGGCATCAGCCGCCGGGCGGCCCATCGTGGTACGAGCGATCGTCACCGCGATGCGCCAGTTCGCGCGCTCCGTCGAGATCGCCGAGCTCGCCGTCCGGTTCCGGGACCACGGAGTGGTTGGCTTCGACGTGGCTGGTCCGGAGGCGGGGTTCCCACCGACGCGCCACCTCGATGCGTTCCAGCTCATCCACCGAGCGAATTTCCACCTGACGATCCACGCCGGGGAGGCCTTCGGGCTCCCGTCGATCTGGGAGGCTCTCCAATGGTGCGGTGCCGAGCGCCTGGGCCATGGCGTGCGCATCGTCGACGACATCACGACAGAGACCGACGGCCGGATCACGATGGGGCGGCTGGCGACCTACGTCCGCGATCGCCGCGTCCCGCTCGAGATGTGCCCGACGTCGAACGTCCATACGGGCGCCGTGGCATCCATGGAGGAGCATCCGATCGACCTGCTCCGACGGCTCCGATTCCGCGTCACGGTCAACACCGACAACCGGCTGATGAGTGGCGTGACTCTCTCGTCGGAGTTCGAGACGCTGTCCCGGACGTTCCACTTCGGGCTCGATGAGATGCAGTGGCTCACGCTCAACGCGATGAAGTCCTCGTTCGCGCCGTTCGATCAGCGCCTCCGGCTGATCAACGGGGTCATCAAGCCGGGATACGCACGGCTCATAGCGGACGCGGTGGCCGAGGCCCCGACGGTCGTCTGAGTCCGATCAGGCTGCGAGCGCGAGGCCGGCGTCCGGATCGCCGAGCAGCCAGCTCGTCGCGCAGTCCGGGCAGTCGAGCTCCGCGGTGCCCAGGTCGGCCTCGACCGGGACCTCCAGCTCGCACCACGGACAGGTCACGTTCACCATCTTCTGTCCTCCATCCCGGCTCCTGCGGCCGGTCACGACGGGACGATGAGCGTGGGACGTGCCAGCTTGCCTGTCACGCGCCTCCGATGCGAACGAGCGGTAGCATCCCGCTCGATGGAAGTGACGCGACGGCCCGGCGATCCGACCGAGGAGCCCGAGGAGGAGGGCCGGCACGTTCCCCAGGTCTTGTCGGCGGCGGCGTCACTAGCGGCCTCGGCGGCCGGATCGGTCGGCTCGCTCGCATCAGCAGCCGCTGGGTCGGTCGGATCGGCCGCCTCCGCCGCGGCGGGCTCGGTCGGCTCCGTCGCATCCGCCGCCATCGGGGAGGCCGACCACATCGCGTCCGCCGCCAGGCGCCGGGTGGCTCTCCGTGGCTCGGGCACCCGCCGGCGCGGCACCCAGCCGTTGCCGATGCTCTACGGCGTGCATCCCGAGGCACGACGCGCCAACCCGCGCGACCGCGGGCTCGAGATCGTGCCGCTCGAGCAGATCAGAGGCACGGCCGTGGAGGGCTCCGGGCAGCGAGGGTCGGACTTCAGGCCGCTCCCCGCGCTGCGGGGAAAGGACTGGGAGGCGCGCTGGCAGCGGATCATACGCGCCGTGGAACGCCTCGAGATGCTCCCGCCGATCGACCTGATCAAGTTCGGCGACGACTACTGGATCATCGATGGCCATAACCGCGTGGCTGCGGCGCGCCAGGTGGGGCAGGTCGCGCTGGATGCGAATGTCACCGAGCTCCGTCCGCTCGGTGCGGGACATGCCGAACACCGTCGCATCGCCCCGTACCTGACCGACAGCGCGGCGCTCCAGGCTGTCGGTAGCGGCCGGCGGAGCCCCACCGCGTCGTCGTACGAATCGCTCGAGCCCGAGCGGTTGGCGTCGGAGCGGCGCGCGATGCTCGAGGGCGGGTCAGCCACCCACGAAGTCGATCACGGTCATGAGGCGGCAGACGCGACGGACAGGCTGGCCGGACCGGACGCCCCGGGGGATGGCGGCCGATGATCCGACGGCTGACGATCCCATGGCCATCGCTCCGCGCGGAGCGGAGCGGTGAGCGAGGGACGGTCAGCCGGCTGCTCGCGGTCTCGGACGAACAGGATCCAGCGCTCGAGAGCGCGGACGTCCGGGCATCCATCGGCCCCGTCGACGCCATCCTCGGATGCGGTGACCTGGAACCGGGCTACCTCGCGATGCTGGGCGACGCTTTCATGGCCCCATTGATATTCGTTCGCGGCAACCATGATCGCGGTCTCGGCTGGCGTGAGCAGTCGCACGTGTTGCCGGACTGCCTCCCGGACGGCCGGCCGACGCTGCTGGCCGACACCCGGCTCGTGGGGCTCTCGTGGCCGGGCCGACACGACGGACGCGCCGAGCACGACGACGGCGCGGCATGGCGCCAGGCGATCGGGCTCGCGATCCGACTCGCCGGCCGCGGCCGCGAGCCACTACTCGTCATCAGCCACGCACCGCCCGAGGGTGCCGGCGACACACCGGATGACCCCTACCATCGCGGCTTCGCGGCGTATCGATGGCTGGCCGAGCGGATCCGTCCTCCGCTCTGGCTCCATGGCCACGCACAGGTCGCGGGACGTCACAGCCTCGTCGAGCGGCTCGGGCCGACGACGCTCGTCAATGTCACCGGCGCGGCGCTGATCGAGCTCGTCCCGGAGGCGGTCGGGCGTTGACCATCGAGATCCGGGACCTTCGCGCCGATGAGCTTCGTCCATGGCTGGTGGCCGTCGAGACCGCCTTCGGCGAGGGTGTGCGCGAGGAGCGCATCCCGGGGTTCGAGCGGATCATCGAAGGTGATCGGATCCTCGCCGCGGTCGACGGCGACGCGATCGTCGGGGGCGGCGCGATCTTCTCGCTCGGCCTGACCATCCCCGGCGGAGAGCTGCCGGCGGCTGGCGTGACCGCCGTCGCGATCCTGCCGACGCACCGACGACGCGGCGCTCTGACCGAGCTCATGCGCCGCCAGTTCCACGACGCCCGTGAGCGTGGCGAGTCGCTGGCATTCCTCTGGGCGTCGGAGGGTTCGATCTACCAGCGGTTCGGCTACGGGCTGGCCTCGCTCTCCTCGTCCATCGAGATACCCCAGTCGCGGGGTGGGTTTCGGACGGACTCAGCGCCGGAGGGTGCGCTGCGCTTCATCCAGCGCGACGAAGCGGCGAAGGTCTTCCCCGCCATCTACGACGATGTCCGACGCCGGACACCGGGGTTCTTCACCCGTTCGGCCGACTGGTGGGAGATCGAGGTCCTGGACGATCCCGAATGGCGGCGCGGCGGGGCCGGTCCGCGTTTCCATGCCGTTCACGAGGTGGACGGCCAGCCGGAGGGATACGTCAGCTATCGGATCCGCGAGGACTGGGACTGGACCGGCTTCAAGAGCGCGCTCGAGGTCCGTGAGCTCTTCGGGACGAGCCACCGCGCGATACGCGAACTGTGGCGCTTCTGCTTCAGCGTCGACCTGGTAGCCACCGTCAAAGCGAGCCTCGGGCGACCGGATCATCCGCTCCTGCTGATGCTGGCCGAGCCGCGACGGCTCAAGTTGACGCTCGGCGACGCGCTCTGGCTCCGCATCCTCGACGTGGCGGGCGCGCTGGCGCCGCGGAGCTACGCAGCGAGCGACCGCGTCGTATTGGAGTTGAGCGATCATTTCCTGCCCGACCAGGCCGGGCGGTGGGCGCTTGACACGACCGGCGACAGCGCGCGCGTGCAGCGTACCGACGCCGCGCCAGACCTCGCCCTGGATGTGACCGACCTGGGTGCGCTCTACCTTGGCGGCTTCACCGTGGCGGAGCTGGCGCGGGCGGGCCGCACGAGCGAGCTGACGGTGGAAGCCGGGCGCCGCGTCGACGCGATGTTCGCGACCGACCAGCGTCCCTGGTGCCCGCAGATCTTCTGACACGGCCAGCCAACGAAAACACCCGAAGTGGCCGCCGGGCCGGTGACCGGATCCCTTGGACAAGCCATGGGTCCCGATCCCGTTTCCGTGGCCCCTTCGGGCTGCCCAGACGATAGCCCGCCGCGCGTCCGGCCGGCAACCCGCTTATCCACGAGCCTCCGGGGGTGTGCCGCCGTTATCCACGGTCCATCCCCGAACCAAGCCCCCCGACGCCCGCTGGGCAGCCGCGCCATGATTGCGCACCGATGAGCCGCGGACGGAGCCGGAGACGGAGGCAGGCGACGGAACGATGGACGACACACACGGAGCGAGCGAGGTGAGCGACGCCGATCGCCCGCGGCCCTCTCGAGCCGGCGGCCCGGGCCTCATCATCGCGGCGCTGCTCGTGATGCTCATCGTGTTCGGTGCC
>JACCXQ010000295.1 GCA_013696945.1 Chloroflexota bacterium
ACTGCTCGACGCTCCCCACGGCGACCTTGTGTGCGAGCGTCTGGAGCACTTCCGCGGTGCTGCGCGGCTGCACGACAGCGGTGCCGGCGTCGAGCGCCCAGGTGCCGTTCGTCGCGGCGGTGCCAGCAGTGGGAGCGTCCTGCGTGCGTGCCCCGAAGACCTGCGGCGCCTGGACCGACCCCTCCCCAGTGGTGGGCTGGGGTTCGGGTGCGACCGGCTCGACAGGCGCTTCGTAGGCGACCTGTTCGACGGGGGCCTGCTCGAACGCGGGCTCGAAGGCAGACGGATCAGGCTCGAAGGACGGCCGATCGGCCTCGACCTGGTCTGGCGTGAGCATGGGGGCAAGCACCGGAGGCAGCGGCGCGAGGGGATGCGTCCAACCCGCGCCGGGGGCATCGGGTCCGGCGTCCGACGACTCGGTCGGGTCCGCCCACGTGAGCGATGGCGTCACGGCCGGGTCGGGGACGACCTGCGGGCCCGACGAGCCAGGCTCGAACACGAGCACTTCTCCCGGTGTCCGTGGGGCCTCGACGAATCCTGCGTAGGGCGGCCATCGACTCGGCTGGACGTCCTGCGGCGGTGGCTCGGTGGCGACCGGTTCGCCAACTGGGGGTGGTGCTGCGTTCCCACGGGTCCAACGGGTGATATCCACGTTGCCGAGCCTACGCCCGCACCCCGTCCCAGAGGAGCGGCCGATGCTCCTAGGCCACCGGACCCATCCGTACCGGGTCTATCCCAGGCCGGTCGACAGCGCTTCCCAGTAGCGCGCGATGGTGCGGATGCCCCCCTCGTAATTGGCGAGCGTCATGAACTCGTTCGGGGAGTGGGCGTGATCATCGGGAGGCGTGAACCCCAGGAGGACCACGGGGAGGCCGAGCATGGAGCCGAAAGACGCCGCAGCCGGGATCGAGCCACCCTCCCGCAGGTAGACCGGGCTCTGCCCGAAGACATCCTCCAGGCACTTCGCGGCCGCTCGGGTCGCCGGATGGTCGATGCCCGTCAGGCTCCACATCCCCAGGCTGATGAGCTGGACGTCGACGCGGACCCCTGACGGCGCGATCGCGAGGACGTGGTCGCGGACGCGGTCGAAGGTCCGCCGCGGGTCCATATCCGGCACGAGCCGGCACGAGACCTTGGCGTGCGCGTGGGCCGGGATGATCGTCTTCGAGCCTTCACCCTGGAAGCCGCCCCAGAGGCCGTTCACATCGAGCGTCGGGCGGGCGCCACGTCGCTCCAGCACCCCGAACCCGGGCTCACCGAAGAGGGCCGGCACATCGATCTCCCGCGCCAGGCCTGCTTCGTCGAACTCCAGCCGGGCGAACTCCGCGCGCTCCTGCTCACTCAGGTCGCGGACCTCGTCGTAGAAGCCAGGGACCACGACGCTCCCATCCGGCGCGCGCAGCCCCGCGAGGATGGCCGCGAGTGCGTTGGCCGGGTTCTGCACATTGCCGCCGTACGTCCCCGAGTGGAGATCCTGGCTCGGCCCGGTCACGTCGACCTGCGCGTACATCAGGCCGCGCAGCCCGATCGTGATGGCCGGCACGTTGCCCTGGTAGAAGCCGGAGTCGCTGATGACGGCGAGGTCCGCACCGAGTCGATGGCGATTCGCTTCCAGCCACTCGTCGAAGTGGACGGAGCCCGATTCCTCTTCGCCCTCGAAGACGTAGCGGACGTTGACCGGGAGCCGGCCATGCGTCTCGAGCCACGCCCTTGCAGCCCAGATGTGGAGATGGATCTGACCCTTGTCGTCGGCCGCGCCACGCGCGTAGATGCGGCCGTCCTCGACGCGCGGATCGAACGGCGGTCGGACCCACAGCTCGAGCGGATCGACCGGCTGGACGTCGTAGTGGCCGTAGACGAGGATCGTCGGAGCGCCATCGGCACGGAGCCAGTCGCCGTACACGACGGGGTGACCGCGGGTCGCCGAGACCTCGACGTGCTCGATGCCGATGTCGCGCATCTGGTCCGCCAGCCAGTCCGCTGCGATGCGCATGTCTGTCGCGTGCTCGCTCAGCGCCGAGATACTCGGGATCCGAAGGAACGCCTGGTACTCATCCATGCGTTCCGTGGCGGTCCGCTCGAGATATGCCTCGACCTGTGAGATGGCCTCGCTCATGACCAGCCTCCGAGGCTTGACGGGATGGGGTCCATGTACGTGACGCGTCGCACGAAGTGGACGTTGACGCGGTCTGTCGTGCCGTCCGGCCACGGCCCGTAGACCGACCGGCTGACGATCTCCCACCCGGCCGCCGCCGCGGTGTCGAGGAAGCGCTGCGCCGTCTTCCGCGCCGGCTCGGCCAGCCACAGCATGCCTGTGGGCGGCAGGAGGCGCTCGATGAGCGTCAGCAGCGGCCAGACGTCGCGGCCCTCGTACAGCACATCGGCGGCGAGGATGATCGGGAAGCCGCCACTCTCCTCGGCCCGGAGGAGGGCCGGTGTCGTCGGGGCGCGCCAGTTGAAGCGCAGTGAGCGCGGCGCATGCCCGGAGTTGACCAGCGTGTTGTAACGGCAGAACGCGAGTGCGAGCAGCGAGTAGTCCGCGGCGATGAGCGAGGCGCCCTGTTCCAGGATCGCGCAGGCGGTCGTCCCGAGGCCCGCTCCGAGCTCCAGGACGCGGCGGCCCCGCAGCTCGTCCGCGCGTTCGACGACCACGTCGGCGAGCGCAACCCCGCTGGCCCAGGTCTTGGCCCAGTGGGGCATCTGCTTGTCGGGGTCGGCACGCGCCTCCGCGAAGAGCCGCTCCTTGGACGGCGCGTCCGGCTTGTGGATGGCGTAGTGCCGGCCGCTGATGGGCAATTCGACACTCTCGACCTCGATGTCGACCTGTCGTCGGAGCCAGGTCTCCAGGCGGCGCGCGCGCTCGGGTCCCGCGGTGCCGGACGAGGCGGCACCGAGGCCGTGGGTCGCACTGACGACGCTCACCGGGCGGCCTCGGCTCGGAGTGGCCTGAACGCAGAAGGGCCTTCGAGGATCAGGGCGAGGAGCACGGTGACCGCGAGGCCGACGAAAGCGGTGGCGATCAGGGCGCCCGTCACTCCCAGCGTCCTCGCCCCCGCGGCGACGACGATGGCGCCGATGACCTGACCCGCCCCGGAGGACAGGACCATCGTGCGTGCGACGGCCGCTGCCAGGCCACTCGGCGACGAGCGGCGCACCGCGATGACGGTGAGCGCTTCCTGGCTCGCAGCGGCGACGCCGATGACGAGAAGGACGATGGGGATGATGGGCAATGAGGCAGTCAACCCCACGATGGCGACGCCGAACGCCAGCACTCCGAGCAGTCCGGCAG
>JACCXQ010000298.1 GCA_013696945.1 Chloroflexota bacterium
ACCCGCGCTCGCCCGAGCAGGGTCAATGGGGCTTCGTCCATGGACTCGTGCGCGAGATCGCGTATGCCACGCTCTCCAAGCGGGACCGACGCGCCCGCCATCTTGCCGCCGCGCGGCACTTCGAGGCGGTCGGCGACGAAGAGGTGACCGGGGTGCTCGCGAGCCATTACCTGGACGCGTACCGCGCGGCGCCGGAGGGGCCCCAGGGTGACGCCGTGGCCGCGCAGGCGCGCGTGGCGCTGCGCGCGACCGCCGAACGGGCGCTTTCCCTTCACGCGAACGCCACGGCCGTCACTTTCTTCGAGCAGGCGCTCACCGTGACCAGCGATCCGGCCGAACGGGCCGCCATCCAGCTGCGGATGGCCGAACCCGCGGAGGCCGCTTTGGGCATCGAGGCGGGCGAACGTCACCTTCGCGACGCCCTCACCTGGCTCTCCGCCCAGGGGGATCCCGGCGCGGCCGAGTTTGCCATCGCGCGTCTCGGCCGATCGCTCATCCAGGCGTCGCGCATCGAGGAAGCCCAGGAACTCCTCGCGCCTGCGGTCGAACGGATCGAGGTCGGGACGGAGACGGTCGCTGCGGCGCGGCTCCTCAACGAGATCGCGCGGGTGCGCCTCTTCGCAGGCGAGCCGGAGAAGGCCCTCCCGTTCATCGAGCGCGGCCTTGCCGTCGCCGAGCGCCTCCGCGCCGAACCGGAGATCGCCGAGCTGTTCATCTCCAAGTCGTGGGCGGTCACTGCCCAGGGCCACCCACGCGAGGCCCAGATCCTCGGCGCCGGCGGACTGAGTTGGCGCGTCGCCACGGGCTGGTCGTGACTGAGCTACGGGGCAGGATGAACCTCTCGAACTGGTACATCGCCGACGATCCGCGGCGCGCCATCGAGGTCGCCAGCACCGGGGTGGAGCTCGCGCGCCGGGTGGGTCATGGGGACTGGGCCGCGTCGCTCGCGGCCAATGTCGCCATGGCTGCATTCGCGGCCGGCGACTGGGACACCATCCTCCAGAACGAGGCACAACTCGACGGCGAGAGCCTGACGACCTTCGCACGGTTCGGACTGATCGGTCCCGCATCGGTCATCCGAGCGCACCGTGGTGTCGACCAACCGCCGGTCCTCGACACCGTGGTCGGCCGAGCCATGTTGACATCCGGCGCGGCCCAGGACCGCGGGAGCGCCCTCGCCGCCGCCGCACTGATCGAGTACGCCGCAGGCGACCTGCGTGCGGCCGTCCAGACCGCTTACCGCTCGCTCCACGAGATGCCCGAAGGCACGGAGTCACTCGTGTCGCTCGTGATCGCCGCTCATGGTCTGGTGGAGTTGCGAGACGCCGACGCGCTGGCGGAGGCGATCGAGGTCATAAGTGGCCTGGGCCATGCGGCCGGTGAGTGGTTGGACGCGAGCCTCGGGCAGCTGCACGCCGCCCTCACATGGCTCCGCGGAGACCCCATCACTGGTGAGCGCGGCTACCGGGAAGCGATGGAGGCCATGAGGCGATTGGATCTTGCCTATTCACTCCTTCTCGCCGAGATGGGTATGGCGATCCTGGGTGGGCCCGGCCTGCGCGGGGGCGATGCCATCGTCCAGGAGGCCAGGTCCATCGCCGGACGTCTCGGTGCAAGCCAGCTTCGTGAACGGATGGACAGGGCGATCGGATCGGGCATCGCACCACAGCCTGACCATGCCGGTGCCGACGTCTCCGAGGTGGTCGCATGACCTCCGCTTCATCGCCCGACGGCGTGACGGTAACCGCGCCGATCCCGCCCGAACAGGCCGGCATCCTGACCCCCGAGGCGCTCGGCTTCATTGCCGAGCTCCACCGGATGTTCGATCGCCAGAGGATCGAGTTGCTGGAGCGCCGGCAGGATCGCCAGGCGGAGCTGGATGCGGGCGCAACGCCTGACTACCCGCTCGCGACGGCAGAGGTCCGGGCGGGTGACTGGCGCGTCGCACCGGCGCCGCCCGATCTCATCGACCGGCGCGGCGAGATCACTGGGCCAGCAGAGCGGAAGATGATGGTCAACGCGCTCAACAGCGGCGCGAAGGTCTTCATGGCCGACCTCGAGGACGCCCTCAGCCCGGGCTGGTCGAACGTCCTCGCGGCCCAGCAGAACCTGCACGACGCCGTGCGGCGACAGCTCGACTTCACCAGCGCTGAGGGCAAGTCGTACGCGCTGGCGGCCGAGACGGCAA
>JACCXQ010000308.1 GCA_013696945.1 Chloroflexota bacterium
GGCTCCACGTATCGCGCGTGCCGTGGCGCCGTGCCGTGGAGATGGCCGAGGAAGGGCTCATCGAGGACGCCAAGTCGTTGGTGGGTCTCTTCTGGCTCGACCGGCTCGCGTCGCGTGGCGAGCTGCCCGGAGGCGAGTAGGCCTCAGGGCCAGTCGAGCGTCGCCCGCAGGAACAGCAGCTGCTCGGCGACCTCGACCTGGTTCTCGAACCGGACGCGGTACGTCGAGGTGGCGGGCAGCTCCGTGTCGTACTGGACCGACTCCCCCTGGCCGGTCACGTCGTCGACGTTCGAATCACCATCGACGTCGTCGATGCGCAGGTGGAACGGCTGAGCCCCGCCGCGCCAGCGAGCATCGAGCGCGAACCGCCCCGCGCCGCCCGACTCGAAGGTCGCCGTGAAACCGTTGTACGCCGGGAAAGCCGTGCCCTGGAACCGGAGGCCATCGATGGTCACGGACGGCGAGTCGTCACGGAAGGTCAGCGTCAGGTCCGCGGTCGGACCAGCCGGGCCCTCCGACCCGATGAGACTCACCGTCCAGGTCGTGCCACCGGCCGAGGTAGTGGAGCCGGTCAGCGATCCACGCCGCATATCGCGGCAGGTCTGATCCCGGACGTCGTCCGGCCCGCCGCGCCACAGGCACATCCGCGCCTCACCGCCCGTGACGTTGGAAAGCGTCGCGCGGACCTCGCCAGGGCCTTCCGAGCGGAACGTGAATAGCCGCTCGCGCGGGTTGTCCGCGGCGGGCCCATCGAGGCCGGCCTGGGCGAACCGGATCGAGGCCTCGTCCGCTGTCGGCGGCGGCGGTGTGGGGCTGGATGTCGGTGGAACGGTCGGCGCGACGGTAGGCTCGGGAGTCGGGCCGGGCGCGGCCGTGGGCTCGGGGGTCGGGCTGAGCGCCGGGCTCGGAGTGACATCCGGCGTCGGGCTCAGGATCGGCTCGGGAGTCGGGGTCGGCTCCGGTGTGGAAGTGACCTCGGGTGTCGGCGAGGGCGTCGCCGACGGGCTCGGGATGGCAGACGGGCTCGGCCCGACCGACGCGGATGGGCTCGCACTGACCGACGCGGACGGGCTCGGCGACTCGGACAGCGACGGCGTCAGACTCGCGGATGGCCGTCCCTGCGAAAGGACGAGGAAGAGCACGGCGGCGGCAACGAGCAGCGCGAGGAGGGCTCCCAGGCCGATCATCGCGCCGCGCCAGCGCTGGTCGGTCATGCGCGGAACCTTAGCAGCCGCGCGCCGGACGGCCGCTCGGCGTCACTCCGCTCCGCGTCAGGGCAACCTCGCGAGTGCCTGCCGGTAGAGCCGCGAGTCCGGATCCAGCGCGCATGCCAGCCGGAGGTGGGTCCGCGCCTCGGCGCGCCGTCCCAGCTGCTTCAGTGCCTGTCCGAGTCCGAAGTGTCCGTACGGCGCCGACGGGTCGATCCCCACGAGCGTCTCGAACGCCTCGGCGGCCAGGGCGTGCTGTCCGCTGTTGTAGTAGGCGCGGCCGAGCGCCTCGACGATCGAGCCCTTGCCCAGCTCGAGACGTGCCGCCCGCTCCAGCACCACGGCCGCCTGCGCGTTGTGGCCGCTGCGCATCAGCGAGGTCGCGCGCTGAAGCAACCCGTACGCCGACTCCCGCTCTTCGAGGCCGAGCTCCTCATCGTCCGGCTTCCGTTCCTGAGCCACGGAGCCATGCTGCCATGCCCACGGGAGTCAGGTCGCGCGCCACTCCGCGAGGTCGATGCGCCCGAGCCGCGGGCTATCCGTGGCGCCCGGGATACGGCCGCGCTTGGCGATCGGGCGGCCGTCGATCTCCTTGAGGTCGCCGGTGAAGTCCATCGGGGTCGCGCCGCTGATGTAGCCGCCGACGGCGAACGAGTCGACGGGTGCGCCCGCATCGGCGAAGTAGCGGATGCGATCAGGGGTCAACCCGCCGCTGACGATGATCCGGACGTGGTCGTGGCCCGCCTGGTCCAGCCGCGCGCGGACCTCCAGCACGAGGTCGGCGGTCACGCGGCCGCGCTCGGCGGGCGTGTCGAGCCGGATGCCGTAGAGCCGGTCTCCGAGTGCGTCCGCTACGCGCAGCGCCTCCTCCGCCTCGTCGCGGAACGTGTCGACGAGCACGATCCGCGGCACGTCCGGCGAGAGCACGCGGTCGAAGGCCTGCGCCGCGCGCACGGTGTCGCCGAAGATCAGCACCAGAGAGTGGGGCATCGTGCCGGTCGGGCTGAGGCTGGCCAGCCGCGCGCCGGCCGGTGTGGAGGCGCCCACGCAGCCCCCCACGATGGCCGCGTAATCGAGCGTGTCAGTGATGTCCGGGTGGACGTGACGGGCACCGAAGCTGATGACCGGCCGGGGCGCCGCGGCTTCGACGCACTCGCGGGCGGCCGTCGCCCAGCCGCTCGACTGGGCGATCATGCCCAGGATGGCGGTCTCGAACAGGCCGAACGCGCGGTAGCGGGCGCGGATCCTCAGCACCACCTCCTTGGTCGAGAACTGGTCGCCGTCCGCGAGCGCCTCCACGACCGCCTCGTCCGGGGGCGCCTCACCCAGGACATGCGCGAGCAGCACCTTCGCCTCGTCGATGCCGCAGAGGATCCCCGCGCGGCGCGAGAAGACCTCCATCACGACGATGGGATCGAGTCCCTCGGCCGCCAGGATCTCGGCGGCGCGGGCGAAGTAGACGTCCGCCGAGTCGCCCGTCAGGATCTCCCGCGACGGGCGGCGGCGCAGCATGCGGACCTGTTCCACGTCCCCTCGGATTCGATGCTCCGCGGACGGCCTGCACGGGCGGGCCGCCGGGTCGGCGGAGTGTAGCGCAGCGATCGTGCCGTCTCGCCACCGTCAGCCGGGCGTCGATGCGCGTCAGCCGGGCGTCAACTCCGCGAGCCGCGAGGAATAGCGATCGAGCAGCGCCGCGTGCCGCGAAGGCCGCTCCGGGACCGGCGCGACCTTCTTTCCCGGCCACAGCCAGCCTATCGATTCGTCGAGCAGGAGGTCGCAGATGGCGAGGAGGCGCGCGACGGTCAGCCCGAGGGCATCAACATCGAGCCGCTCGACCGGTACCTCCGTGGTGAGGACCGGCCGCTCATCGGCAGACAGGGCGAACTTGGCGAACGGCAGCTCGTCGTTCCAGTGGAGGAAACGGGTGTAGCTCTTGCGGAAGGAGTCGCGCAGTGGCGGCGCGTACTGGACCCACGCGACGAGTGCCAACGCCGGCTCCAGGATGAGCGTCATGCGGATGTCGTGGCGGCGCCGACCGTCGAGGATCAGGTCCCAGCTGACCGTCCCGTCGCGCTCCACGCGCTCGAGCGGTTCGATGCCCGCTTCCGCGAGCCACGCGTCGATCTCGAGCGGTCCCACCTACCGGCGAGGCGACCCGTCGAATCGGCTGCTGATCGCGCTCGATGCCGGGGCCGCGGTCGCGGCACCGGTTCCGTCGAGGGACGTGACCACTGATCGGGGCCGGCTCTCCGCCCGGCCCCCGCGCTTGGTGCCCGCGACTCGCCGCTGCACGGTCCCCCCGGTCCGCACAGAGCGCGAGGACCCGAAGTCGGAGGCCCTCACCTCCTCGTCGATCCGGACGTTGCGACCGATGCGGACGCCGGCCGGGATGACCGCGCGCTTGCCGACGATGGTGATGCCCGAGTCGAGGCGCTCCGGCTCGAGGGTGTTGGGACGGTCGTTCGCGCCCATGCCAACGACCGCGTTCGGGCCGATCGAGACCTCCTTGTCGATGATCGCGTGGTCGACCACGGCGCCGGCGCGCACGACGCAGTCGAACATGATCACGCTGTCGCGGACGACCGCGCCGGGATCGACGCGCACCCCCGGCGAGAGCACCGAGCGTTCGACCGTGCCGGCGATCTGGCAACCGTGGCTGATCAGGCTGCGATGGACGTTCGCGGTGCTGCCGATGCGTGCCGGAGCGCGTTCCTCGGATCGCGTGTGGATGACCCAGTCGCGATCGTAGAGGTCGAGCGCAGGATGGTCCTCGAGGAGCTCCATGTGTGCCTGCCAGTAGCCCTCGACCGTGCCGACGTCCTGCCAGTACCCATCGAACGCGTACCCGAAGACCCGCGCGCCGCCCTCGAGCATTGCCGGGATGACGTGCTTGCCGAAGTCGTGACGGTCCTCCGACAGCCACTTCTCGAGCGCTCGTCGGCTGAAGACGTAGATGCCCAGGCTGGCCAGATCGCTCTTCGGCTGGCGCGGCTTCTCCTGCCAGTCGGTGACTTCGTCGTCCTCGCCCAGCGCCAGGATCCCGAAGCGGTGAGCGTCACCGATCGGCACCCGCTTGACCGCGACGGTGACGTCGGCGCGGCGCCGCCGATGGAACTGCACGAACGGCTGGTAATCCATCTTGTAGATGTGGTCGCCGGCCAGGACGAGGACGGTGTCGGTGGCGGCCTGCTTGAGCGGCTCCATGTTCTGGAGGACCGCGTCGGCGGTGCCGCGGTACCACTCCGTGGGTCGGTTGCGGGCGATGTACGGCTGCATGACCCGGATGCCACCGGTCGTCCGGTCAAGATCCCAGGGCCTCCCGGCGCCCAGGTGGTCGTTCAGGGAGCGCGGGTTGTACTGCGTCAGCACCACGACGTTGTCGATGTCCGAATTGACGCAGTTGCTGAGCGTGAAGTCGATGATCCGGTACTTGCCGGCGAACGGGACGGCCGGCTTGGCGCGGACGGCCGAGAGCAGCGACAGGCGCTCCCCCTCCCCTCCGGCGAGGATGACCGCGACCACGCGCTTCACGCGCTCGATGCTACACGGGTCGCGGCGTGGCTGGGACCATCACCCGATCAACGTCGGGTCAACGTCCTGTGCGGGATCAGGGGCGCGTCAGACCTGCGAGCGCGGGTTGACGTCGTTTCCGTTCTTGTGGACCTCCCAGTGGAGGTGCGTGCCGGTGCTGTTCCCGGTGTTGCCCATGTAGCCGACGACCTGGCCGCGGCTCACGCGGCTCCCGGCGCGGATGCCGGGCGCGTACCTCGGTTGGAGATGGACGTACCACGTGTCCAGCCCGTAGGAGTGGCCGATGACCACGATGAACGCCGGGTCGCTGCTCGAGTCGTACGGGTTCCATCCCACGAACGCGACCACGCCGGGGGCGGCCGCGCGGATGAGTGTGCCGTCGGCGTTCGCGATGTCGATGCCGTCGTGGAAGTGTGCGCAGCCGCCCCCCGGCGGGTACATGTCGAACGATGTGCATCCGTACTCCTGGGTCACGTAGCCGGCGACGGGCCATGTCAGGAGGCCCGTGCCTTCTGGAGCGGGAGCAGGCGCCGGCCGGGCCTGCTCCTGCTGCTCCTGCTCCTGCTGCTCCTGCTGCTCCTGCTGCTCCTGCAGACGCTGGCGGCTCTCGCGCTCCCGCTGGCGACGAAGCCGTTCTGCCTCGGCGCGCCGCTCAGCTTCAGCCACCAGCGCTGAGATCTCCGACGCGAGCCGGTCCTCGGCGGCCGCATCGGCACGGACCTGCTCCGCCGCCTGCTCCTGGTCGCCCGCGATCCGCTGGAACTCGGCGCGTTGCGCCTCCTGGAGGCGCCGCGTCTCCGCCTCGATGGCCGCGAGCCGGTCCTGTGCCGCCTGGAGCTTCTGCTGCTGGGTCCGTAGCTCCGCCTCGGCGGCAAGCGTCTCGATGCGCAGCTGGTCCGTGTTGTAGCGCGTCGCGGCGGTCAGTCGCCGAAGCGAGTCGAGGTCCATCTGATCGGCTTCGATGGCGCGCGCGAGCTCGACGTCCTGGTCGCCGAAGCGCAGCTGCGCGTCGACACCGGTCAGGATGTCAGTGAAGGAGCCGGAGCCGAGGATCTGTTCGAGCAGGCTCGTCTGTCCGGTGCGATACGCATCGGCGAGCCGCTCACCTAGCTGACGCTTGCGCGCCTCCAGATCCTGTTCGCCCTGCGCTATCTCCGACTGGAGGAGGGCGAGCGTCCAGTCCAGCTGTCGCAGCTCCGCAACCAGCGAATCGCGCCGCGCCTCGACGCGTCGCAGAGCATCGGTCGCCGCCTGGATGTCCTCACGCACCGCCGCCTGATCGACGTTGATCCCGTCGAGGCGAGTCGCGCTGCCCTGGAGTGCCAGGTCGGCCAGGTCCTCATCCGCGCGCAGCTGGCCGATCAGGTCCCGCTGGCGGTCGATCGCCCGCAGCAGGTCCGCCTGGCGTTGTCGTGCAGCGGCGATGCGGTCGGCCAGCTCGTCTGCACGCGTGGGAGCGGCGGGCACGAATGCGACGCCACCCGAGAAGAGCACGGGAATCGCCAGCAGGAGCGTCGCCAGGACCCTCACGGCCGAGATCGTCTGGCGGGCGGCCATCAGTTACGCATCATCCGCACGGCTGCTCCTGGTGCGCTGGGGTGCACGCCACCGCATTCTTGTCCGGAGTCTGCGTCGTCCGTGCGACTGGCACGCGCGCCGTGACGGCTCCGGTATCGGACGATGATAGGCGCCTGCGGGGGGCAGCGCAAGGCGAACGCGCGGCACGATCGGCGTCGTTCTCATGGGAGCAGTGCGGCGATGATGCCGCCCGCGATGAGGATCGGGCCGAATGGGATCGCCGACCGTAGCCCCAGCCGGCGCGTCAGGATCAGCGCGACCAGGATCACCGACGACGCCGCCGACGCAAGAAGGAACCCCGCGAACAGCCGACTGACCCCGGACATCAGGCCCAGGCTCACGGCGAGCTTGACATCGCCCATCCCCAGGCCGCCGCCGAGCAGACGGTTCGTGGCGAGCAGGAAGATCGGTGCGCCGATGCCGGCCGCGATGCCGCTGACGACGCCGAGATCCTTGCCCGCCAGCAGCGGATCCCAGCCAAGGATGAGCATCGCGAGCGAGAAGCCGATCAGCGGCAGCGTCACGACATCCGGCAGGAGCCGCTGGTCGAGGTCCGTCGCCATGAGCACGACGAGCGCCGCGAAGTAGATGCCGAGGACGATGAGGTCTCGGGGGTCGTTCCAACGAGCGAGGAGCGCGACGAACGCGACGGCGCCTCCGATCACGACTGCGATCGTCCGCCAGTCGACCCGCCGGACCTGCTCCGTTTCATGGTCGGGCCAGCGCGCGGCAAGACGATCGGCGATGGCACCCAGCAGAGCACCGGACGTTGCGGCGAGAAGCGCGGCGAGCGACATCAGGGCACGGTCATGCCGCGGCTCGGCTGGACATGGACCCAAGTGTGCAGTGCGGTGCGGCACCCGGTCGACCGCCCGATGGTCTTGGGAGTCGCGGCGCTCGGCGTGGCGTTAAGCGTGTGGTGAGTGCCTGTTGGCCCCAACGTACGTGCCATCTCGCAACCTATGTCGATGGACGTGCTGCGGATCGGACTGATCATCCGCACTCTCCGGCGGCGGCGTGGATGGCGGCAGGTCGACCTCGCCGCGGCGGCGGGCGTCAGCCAGTCCACGGTCTCGGATGCCGAGCGAGGCCATCTCGACGGGCTGTCGGTGCGAGCGATCCGGCAGCTCCTGAACGCGGTCGGGGCATCGCTACAGCTCGAGGTCCGTTGGCGAGGTGGAGCGCTGGACCGGCTCATGGACGAGCGACACTCCCGTCTTGCCGGCTCATGCGCGAGCCGACTGATCCGCTGGGACTGGGTCGTGGTGCCCGAGGTCTCCTATGCGCGGTATGGAGAGCGAGGATCGATCGACCTCCTCGGGTGGCACCCATCGACGGCGAGCCTGTTGGTGGTCGAGATCAAGTCGGAAGTCACGTCGATCGAGGGGACCCTTCGGAAGCTCGACGAGAAGGCTCGGCTGGCCATCTCCATCGCCCGGGAGCGCTTCGCGTGGCGGACGGACCACCTCGGAGTCGTGCTCGTCATCGCGGATGGAGCGACCGATCGTCGCCGGGTCGCCATGCACGGCGCGCTCTTCGATGCGGCCCTGCCAGCACGAGGATCTCGTCTGCGGGCGTGGCTACGCCATCCAACGGGACCCCTCCGAGGCATCTGGTTCCTGGCGCTACCGCGCCGACGCGATGGCGCAGACCGCAGTGCGACACCAGTCCGGGTCCGATGTGTCGCGCCGTGCGACCACCACGGGCGGCGAGCGACGGGCGATGATCCACCGCGTACCGGCCACGTCGGTGATAAGTGAGAGATCGGCGTGGCCCCGCTGTCTTCGCCGATCAGGTCCGGTCCACCTCGAGCGTGGGATCGACGACTCCAACGCCGACAAGGTCGTCCCGACATCCGGGCCACGCCGTCTGGCGGGCCGGTCCCCCGCCCACGACCGACGTGACCGATATCTGAAGATCCCGGAGGGATGCGCCGCCTGGAACCGGCGAACTCGGCGACCGCCAGCGCCGCGCGCCCCGCGCGACCGCGTGCTTCTCGCCCGACCCCGCCCTCGAGCCGCGCAGCTACGCCCCGTTGAGTGCCAGTTCGACGAGCGTGGCGTGCGACACGCCGGTCGCGCCGCGGGCTCCCCACGGCATGTTCTTGCGGAGGTAGGCGGTCCCGGCGATGTCGAGATGCGCCCACGGCCGCGTCACGAACTCGCGCAGGAAGAGGCCGCTCTTGATGAGCGAGCCCTCGGGCGACGAGGAGTTCTGGAGGTCGGCGTACCAGCTCTCCATCTCGGCCTTGTAGTCGTCGATGAGTGGGATCTGCCAGTAGCGCTCGCCCTGCCGCTCGCCCGCGGCGCTCACCTCGTCCCACCAGGCCTGCGGCGTGCCGAAGCCGCCGGTGATGAGCTTCCCGAAGGCGCGCTCCACGGCGCCGGTCAGTGTCGCAACGTCCACAAGGTGCGTGGCGCCCTGCTGCTCTGCCCAGGTAAGGGCGTCACCGAGGATGAGCCGGCCCTCTGCGTCGGTATTGTTGACCTCGACGACCTTGCCATTCAGCGCGCGGACCACATCGCCGGGTCGCGTCGAATGCGGACCCGGCATGTTCTCCACGGCCGGCGCGACCGCCATCAGCGGCAGTCCGGGCGCCAGTCGAGCGACGGTGGCCATCGCCGCAAGCACCGTGCAGGCGCCCGTCTTGTCCATCTTCATCTCTTCCATCCGGTCGGATGGCTTGATGCTGATGCCGCCGGAATCGAACGTGACGCCCTTCCCGACCATCGCCAACAGCCGGCCGTTCGACCCGGTGTGCCCCGCCCCGCCCGAGCGCAGGCTTATGAACCGCGGCGGATTGTCACTGCCCCGGCCGACCGCCATGAACATCCCCATGCCCAGCTCCGCGGCTTGCTCCGGGCCAAGGATCGTCGCAGCCAGCCCGTGCTCGGCGGCGATCGCCGACGCCTCGTCGGCCAGGACATCGGGGCTCACGTCGTTGCTCGAGCGCTGGGCGAGCCGGCGCGCGCGGTTGCCGCCCTCACCGATGATCGCGCCGCGCTCGGCGGCTGCACCAAGGGCCTTGAGGTCACCGTCGACCACGCAGAGGATCAGCTCGTCGAGCTGCGGCGGGACCTCTCGTTCGATGTCCTCGCGGTAGATGGCGTACGGATCGGCCATCCCCTCGACCACGCCACGCGCGACGAGCTCCACGAGTGCGGCGGCGCCGACCCCATCCGTCTCCGCTAGCGAAGAAGGAAGCCAGACGGCGAGCCGGCCGACCGATACACCGATGAGCCGCCGCATCAGAGCTCCGCCGATGCGCGGCGCGGTCACCCGGGTCTGCTCGCCGAGTACTCCGATGCCCATCCCCAGCACCCAGTCGACTCCGGTCTCACCGCCACCCGCGAGCATCGCCGACCGCCAGGCCTTGCCATCGAGCTCACCGATCGCCCGGTAGGAGCCCAACGACCCGCCCAGTCGGCGGTCAAGCTCGGCTAGCAGCTCGTCGGAGGGCGCGTCGCTCGTGATGGGGACCGCGAGTATGTCGGCTTCGACGTCCCACGGACGTGCAGCAACGACACGGACCTGCATGGGCGAACACTCCTCACCGGGGCTTGCGGGCGGTGGGTCAGTCTACCGTCAGGGCCTGGTCGCGGACCGTGCCTCGCGCACGCTCGATCGCGACGAGAGCGTCGGTGAGGCCAGGCTCGGCGACCTCGGTGACGATGATCACGAAAGCGTCGCTCTCGGCGGGGAGTGCCGCCTGCGCAGCGCGGACACCGGCCAGCGCCGCCTGGGTCTCGACCGTGGCCATGCCACCGGATGCGTCCAGCAGCTCGTAGAGCCGGCGCAGGGCCGCGTCGTAGTCGGCGGCACGGACCATCCAGGCATCGAGTGTCGGCACTGGCGCCCGTTCCGCGACCCGGTCACGCAGCGCGCCCACACCTGCCAGCTCGGAATCCGCGGAATCAAGCGCGGCGAGTGCATCCGCGTAGCGCTCACGTCGTGCGAGGGTCGTCGCCTCGAAGACCTTGTCGTCATGGCGCATGATCGCATCGATGACGAGACCGGCACCGGAGACCACACCCGCCAACGAGGCCCAGGGGCCGGTGACCTCCACGGCCGCCCCGATCGCGTCGGCCGATGCAGCGAGGCGCTGCTGATTCGCAAAGCTCAAGCGCGCCCCGTCGATCGTGGCGACGAGGTGGTCGCGTGCCTGGCCAAGGTCGTCGGCAGCGAGCCCCGCGGCCACAACAGCTGCGTCTCCGTCCGCGATCGCCTCGCGCGCGACCTGCGTGTCCAGCGCGCGGAGCCCCCGGCTGGCGTTGCGTGCCGCTGCCGCCACCGTGTCCAGGTC
>JACCXQ010000310.1 GCA_013696945.1 Chloroflexota bacterium
GTTCCGGCTCCTCGAGGGAGCGCTCGCGGCGATGCGACCTGACACGGTGGCGGCCGGCATCACGTTAGCGCGTACGACGGGCGCGCCGCTCGGGGACCATGCAGAGACCGGGTTCGGGTACGAGACCATGTTCCTCGTGACCGCCGATGACGCACCGCTCGACCTTCGTGCCATCCGCGGCGAGCTCGAGCGCCTGGGCGAGTCCGTGCTCGTTGCGGGTGACGAACGTGCCGCCCGTGTCCATGTGCACAACGTGCGGCCGGACACCGTGCTCGCGTACGGCCTCACCCTCGGGACGCTCACACGGATCACGATCGAGAACCTGGACAGCCAGACGCTGGCGGTGGCCGAAGAACGGGCGGCTGCCTTCACCGGCGTCGGCGCGACCGCGACCCGGACGCCCAGCCCCGCGTCGCCGAGCGCATTCGTCGCCGATCGGCCGGGGGCAGCGCGGCCGCTCGCCGTGATCGCGGTCGCACCGGGGGAGGGGCTGGGTCGGGCGATGCAGAGCGCTGGCGCGACGACCATCATCCCGGGCGGTCGCTCGGCAAACCCGTCGGCGGGTGAGCTCCTCGACGCGATCCGGGCGACCGGAGCGGCAGAGGTGATCATCCTCCCCAATGACCGCAACGTTCGCCTCGCCGCTCAGCAGGCAGCGGCGATGGCCGTCGGCACCACCGTCCTCGTCGTCCCGACCCGGACGGCCACTGAAGGCATCGCGGCGCTCCTGGCGCTCGATCCCCGGCGAGATGCGTCCGAGAACGGCACCGGCATGCGAGCGGCGGCCGGTTCGGTGCGGACCCTTTCGGTCACGACCGCTGTCCGCGATGGTCGCTTCGGCGACCGGAACGTGCGGAAGGGGCAGACGATCGTCCTCGATGCTGATGAGGGGCTGGTGGCGGCGCATCGGCATCGGACGACGGCCGTCCTGTCGGCGGTGGCGTCGCTCCAGGGAGGGATCGAGCTGCTGACGATCTACTACGGCGAGGGCGCCGACCTCGCCGCCGCCGAGGGCCTCGCCCAGACTCTCGCGGAAGCGCACGTTGGCGTCGAGGTGGAGATCATCCACGGCGGCCAACCCCACTACCCGTACCTCATCGCCGCGGAGTCGTGACGCCGAGCGCTCCAGCGCGCCCGGCCCCCCAGCCCGCTGCACGCGGCCTCGAGACGCCTCTCGGCGCGAGCGGCCTCCCCGGTGCATCGGTGTTGCGCCGGGTCGGCGACCGGCTTGGCCTGCGCACGGTCCGGGACCTGATCTTCCATCTTCCGCGTCGCTACGAGGATCTGCGCGAGCTCCGCACCGTGGACGAGCTGCAACGGCTCGACGACGGCACGGTCGCCACGGCACGCGTGGAGATCATCCGGATCGAGGTCGAACAGACCTTCCGCCGGCGCGTGCAGAGGACCACGGCGCATCTGCGCGATGCGACCGGCGAGATCGAGGCGACGTGGTTCGGACGTCGCTTCATCGAGCGCCGGCTGCGTGAGGGGCAGACGGTCGTTGTCAGCGGGCGCATCCGCCATCGCGGTTTCGCGGTCACGTTCGACAACCCCGACTTCCAGATCGACGACGGCTCCACGATGCTCCACGCCGGACGGATCGTGCCCGTCTACCGGCTCACGGCCGGGCTCACGTCCCGAACGCTACGTCAGGCGATCCGCGCCGCGCTCGACAGTTACGGGCCCTACGTCGAGTACCTCGCGCGCGAAGCCCTGCCGGAGCGGTCACTCGACGTCGGGGAAGCAGTCGAGCAGGCGCACTACCCCGCGACGTTCGAGGCTCGGGACGCGGCGCTTCGCCGGCTGGCGTTCGACGAGCTGCTCGCACTCCAGATCGGCATGGTGTCACGTCGTCGGCAGCGTTCGATCGCTTCGACCGGACCGATCCCCGTGGAGGACGGGCGTGACCTCGCGATCCGGTCAGGCATCTCCGAAGCGCTTGCGCTGCGTGTCGGGCGGCCCGTGGAGCTCACGGACGACCAGGCCCGGGCGATGGGTGACGTCCGCACGGACATGCGCGCGACGCAACCGATGCTGCGGCTGCTCCAGGGTGACGTCGGCTCCGGGAAGACGGCCGTCGCGGCGTACGGGCTGGCGGTCGCCGCGTCGGCGGGGGTACAGGCGGCCCTCCTCGCGCCGACCGACCTCCTGGCGCGACAGCACGCCGTCACGCTGGGGTCGCTGCTGGACCCGGTCGGCGTCCCTGTCACGCTGCTGACCGGTTCGCTGAGCAGTGCCGGTACCAGAGCGGCACTGGAGGCCATCGCAAACGGCCAGGCACAGGTCGTTGTGGGGACCCACGCTCTCATCTCCGAGCGCGTCTCGTTCGCGCGCCTCGGCATGGTGGTCATCGACGAGCAGCACCGGTTCGGGGTCGAGCAGCGGGGCCAGCTGGAGGCGAAGGCCGGTGGCCGTCCGCCGCACGTGCTGCTGATGACGGCCACGCCCATCCCACGCACCCTGGGCCAGGTCCTGTACGCCGACCTGGACGTCTCAGACCTTCGGACGCCACCAGCCGACCGCGTGCCCGTCCGGACCGGCATCAAGTCCACGGACAGCCTCGAGGGCACGTGGCAGCGCGTCCGCGACGAGGCCGCGGCGGGGCATCGCACGTTCGTGGTCGTGCCGCTCATCGAAGACTCGGAGGAGGACGACGCGAGTACCGCGGAACGCACCGCGACCGAACTGCAAGCGCGCCTCGCCCCGCTCCGGGTCGGGCTGGTGCACGGACGCCTCCGCGCTGCCGATCGGGACGAGGAGATGACCCGATTCCGCGATGGTGGACTCGACGTGCTCGTCGGCACGACTGTCGTGGAGGTCGGGGTGGACGTCCCCGAGGCGACCATGATGATCGTCCTCGACGCCGATAGATTCGGACTCGCCCAGCTCCACCAGCTCCGTGGGCGGGTCGGTCGGGGGCTCGCCGAGTCGTTCTGCGTCCTTGTATCGTCAGCGCCGGAAGGCACGGTCGCGCGAGCGCGCCTCGAAGCCGTCCAGAAGACGCGCGACGGATTCGCACTTGCGGAGGCCGACTTCGAGCTCCGTCGCGAAGGCGACGTCCTGGGTCTCGTGCAGAGCGGCCTTCCCGCGCTGCGGGTCGCGTCGCTACAGCGGCACGATCACCGAGCGCTCGCGGCGCGGGCTCGTGCCGCGGCGGAAGCGCTCGTCGGGCCGGAGGGTTCCCTCGACGACTCCCATGTCCGGCTGCGCGCCGAGCTGGAGCAGGGATGGCTCGCTCGGATCTCCTCGGGCGACCCAGCGAGCGGAGCCTGATCGTGGCTGATGCGGGGCGCGTGATCACGGGGACGGCCAAGGGGACGCGTCTCATGGCGCCCGGCATCGGGACGCGGCCGCTCGGCGACCGTGTGAAACAGGCACTCTTCGCTGCCCTCGAGGGGGACCTCGCTGACGTTGGCCCGACGCCGTTCCTGGACCTTTATGCCGGTAGCGGAGCGGCAGGGGTCGAGGCGCTCAGCCGCGGCTCGCCGCTCGCGGTCTTCGTGGAACGCGATGTGGGCGCCGCGCGGACGATCGCCGAGAACCTGCGTCGCACGGCGCTCAGCGGTGGCACGGTCGTGCGACGAGACGTCCTGGCCTGGCTCCGCGACCCCGAAGCCAAGCCCGGATCCTGCTTCGGCGCGGTGTTCATCGACCCGCCCTACGACCAGCATCAGGCGCTGCTCGATGCCCTGGCTGCCCTCGGGGCCGCGCCTTCGCGATGGCTCGCCGATGGAGCCGTCGTCGTCGCCAAACACTTCTGGCGCTACGAGCCTGCCGAGCGCATCGGCGGCCTCAGCCTGATGCGCCGGCGTCGTTTCGGCGAGACCGCGCTCTCCTACTATCGGCACTACACGATCATGGAGGCCGATCACCGATGACGAGCACGGCCGTCTATCCCGGGTCGTTCGACCCCATCACGTTCGGCCACCTCGACGTCATCGAGCGGGCCGCGCGCGTCTTCGATCGAGTCATCGTCGGCGTCCTGATGAACCCGCGCAAGTCACCGCTCGCCTCGGCCGAAGAGCGGACATCGGTGATCGGGGAGGCGGTCCGTGAAACCTTTCCCGACGTCGCGGGTCGGATCGAGATCGTCACGTTCGACGGACTGACCGTCGACCTCGCGCGGCGCCTCGAAGCGAGCTTCATAGTGCGCGGCCTTCGTGCCGTGAGCGACTTCGAGTCCGAGATGCAGATGGCGCACACCAATCGGAAGCTGGCACCCGGGATCGACTCGGTCTTCTTCATGACCGCGCTCGAGCACGCCTATCTCAGCTCGAGCCTGGTCAAGGAGATCGCCGGGTTCGGAGGCGACGTCTCCCGGATGGTCCCCCCTGCCGTGGTCCGGCGACTGGGACGGTCTACAATCTCCCGCTGACCCACTGGAGGCTCACCCCATCGACATCATCTTCCTGGTCGAGCGCATCGAGGCGTTGATCGCCAACGGGCGGCGCATCCCGATGACGAACAGCGTCACGGTCGACCAAAGCGCCGCACTCGACCTTATCGACCAGTTGCGCGTCGCCGTGCCCGAGGAGGTCCGGCAGGCGAAGCGCGTCAACGAGGAGACGAGCCGCCTCGTCGAACGTGCGCAGGAGGAAGCCGAGCGCATCCTCGGCCGCGCTCAGGAGCAGGCTGCGTTCCTCATCGAGGAGCGTGAGCTCACGCGCGCCGCCGAGATCCGTTCTGCGCAGATCATCGCCACCGGTGAGGCCGAGGCAGAGCAGATCCGGCGTGGTGCCGATCAGTACGCAGCGGATACCCTCATCCGCCTCGAGGCCGAGTGCATCAAGGCGCTCCAGAGCATCAAGCGGGGGCTGGCGCTGCTCGACGAGCGTCATCCGCAGGCCGACATATCGGACGACGGGACGGACTCGGAGGGGCTCGCCGACGCCGCGGTCGACCAGCCGCGCAGCCATGCTCAACTTTAACGTCGCGGGACTGCTCCGAGCGACCCCGGGCACGACACGGACGTACCCCGTGGCGGTCGAAGCGCTGCCCATCGCGGACGACCTCGAGCTTGCCGCCCCGATCGAGGGTCAGCTCCGGTTGTCGCGAACGGGCCGCAGCATCCTCGCCCGGGCCGAGCTCAGCACAGCGGTCGCGGAGCACTGCAGCCGCTGCCTCGCACCCGTACGCGCGCCCATCCGGATCGAGATCGAGGAGGAAGCGATCCCGTCGGTGGACATCGACTCCGGGCTCCCGGTCGACGCGGCATCCGAGCCGGATGCGTTACGTCTCGACGAGCACCACGAGCTCGACCTCCGTCAGGCCGTGCGTGACGCGATCTCGCTGGCGGAACCCATCGCGCCGCTTTGCCGGCCCGACTGCCGCGGTCTCTGTCTGGTCTGCGGCGCCGATCTGAACGACGATCCCACCCACGAGCACGCGGACGACTCGATCGACCCGCGTCTCGCCGCACTCGCAGAGATCCGCCTGCGGCTCGACCGCTGACCCGGAAGAGCTGACGAAAGGAGTCACCGACCATGGGCGTCCCCAAGCGCCGCGTGTCCCACGCCCGGCAGGGCGACCGACGTTCACACCTCGCGCTCGGCGCGCCGCAGCTCGAGGAATGTCCGCACTGTCACGCCGTGAAGCAGAGCCACCACGCGTGCCCGGAGTGTGGTTGGTACGGTGGCCGCGAGGCCGTGCGGGTGCGGCAGGCAAAGCCGGCCGACACGGGGCGCCCCTGATCGCTCGGCGCGGCACGTCGACGTCCGCCTGACCCGTGGACCTCGAGCTCCTGGCCGACGGGCGGGACACGGCGCGAGTCCGCGTCGCGGTCGACGCGATGGGCGGAGACCACGCACCCGAGGAGGTCGTCCGCGGGAGTCTCGACTGGGCGGCGAAACACCCCGACGTCGAGATCCTGCTCGTCGGCGACGAGCAGCGGATCCAGCCGTTCGTGGATGGCGTGCTGCCCGCGCACGTGCGGATCGTGCATGCGTCCGAATCGGTGGCCATGGAGGAGCAGCCGGCAGCGGCGGTGCGTCGCAAGCGCGACGCCAGCATCAACGTCTGCATGCGCCTCGTGCGCGAAGGTGAAGCCGACGCGGTCGTGACCGCGGGTCACACCGGGGCGGGCGTCGCATCGGCGATCGTCCACCTGGGCCGACTGCGGGGCGTGGATCGGCCGGCGCTGGCGGTGCAGATGTTGACCGACCGTGGTCCCTTCGTATTGCTCGACATCGGCGCGACGACGGACTCCACCGGCCTGAACCTCTCGCAGTACGCCCGGATGGGGACCATCTTCGCGTCGCGTGTCCTCGGCGTCGCCGATCCGACGGTCGCCCTGCTGTCCATCGGGGAGGAGGGTGGCAAGGGCGAGGCACGCGTCCAGCAGGCGACCGCGTTGCTCGCGGACAGCGGCCTGCACTTCATCGGCAACGTGGAGGGCCGGGACCTGCCGCACCATCCGGCAGATGTCGTGGTCTGCGACGCATCCATCGGCAACGTGACCATCAAGTTCTTCGAGGGGCTATCGAGCCTCATCTTCGACATGCTGCGCGAGGAGTTCCGCCGGCCGCCGCTCGGCCCGCTGGGCTACCTGTTCATGCGACCGGGCCTGGCGCGGATCCGCCGGCGGTTCGACTACGAGCGCCTCGGTGGCGCGCCGCTCCTCGGCGTCAAGGGCACGGTGCTGATCACCCATGGGCGCGCCAAGCGGCGCATGATCGGGTTCGCCGTCGAAGTCGGGGCCGCCGCAGCACGGGCGCGGATCCCGGAGCGCATCGCCGAGGCGTTGTCGCCCGCGCCCACAGCGACCACTGCTGCCGCCGACCAGGCGGAAGGAGCGGCCGCGCCATGAGCGTCGCCGACCGCGGGTCCGGAACGCGGGCACACCGCCCGGAGCGGGAAGGTCGCCGGCTCGCATTGAGCGCCATCTTCGAGGCCGACTTCGGCCAGCGGACCGCTGCCCGTGCCCTGGAGCGACGCCTCGAGGAGGAAGGCACGGGACCCGATGCTGCGCGACATGCCCGGGACCTCGTCGATGCCGTCGGCCGCCACAGGGTGGCGATCGACGCCCGGATCGAAGCCGCGGCACCGGCATGGCCGGTCGTCCAGCTGGCGCGCATCGACCGCGCGTTGCTTCGATCGGCGATGGGTGAACTGCTACACTGCCCGACGACGCCGGCCCGGGTCGCGATCTCGGAATGGGTCGAACTGGCTCGCACATACAGTGGTGAACCGGCCCGGCGGCTGCTCAACGGTGTGCTCGGGCGGGTCGAGGCCGCAGAGCAGGGCGCCGACGCCCCTGACCGCCATCACAGGAAGGAGCCCCGGTGACCGCGACCACCTACGAGCGAATGAAGAAGATCGTCGTGGAGCAGCTCGGCGTGGACGAGGAGGAGGTCAAACCCGAGGCCTCGTTCGTCGACGACCTCAATGCGGACTCGCTCGACCTGGTCGAGCTGATCATGAGCCTCGAAGAGGAGTTCGGCACCGAGATCTCCGACGAGGACGCGGAAAAGATCCGCACCGTCCAGGACGCGGTCGACTTCATCGACGAGCACTCCCAGGCGTAGTCCACGTGGCCCCATCGGGGGCGTGACGTCGGCGGCTCAACGGCTCGCCGCGCGCCTCGGGCTGCGCTTCCGCGACGCCGGGCTACTGGAGCAGGCGCTCGTCCACAGCAGTTACGTCAATGAGCATCCCGAGCTCGAGCTGGTCTCCAACGAGCGGCTGGAGTACCTCGGTGACGCTGTCGTCTCGCTCGTGGTTTCCGAGGCGCTCTGGGCTCGGTACCCGCTCGAATCGGAAGGCGGCCTCACCACCAGGCGCGCCACGATCGTCTCCACGCGCGGCCTCGCGCGCATCGCAGGGAGACTCGACATCGGCTCCTCCCTGTCGGTCGGCCAGGGAGCCGAGCGGGCGGGCGAGCAGAAACGCGGGTCGGTCCTCGCGGCGTCGCTCGAGGCACTCCTTGCCGCGATCTACCTGGATCAGGGCCTGGATGCCGCACGCGAGGCCTTCAACGCCTGGGCCAAGCCGGAGCTCGACGCGGTCCATGGCCCCTCGGCACCCAAGCCGTCCAAGAGCCGCCTCCAGGAGCAAGCGGTGGCCCGGACGGGTCGACCGCCGCTCTACCGCCTCCTCAGCGCTTCCGGCCCGGACCACGCCAAGCATTACGTGGTCGAGGTGAGCATCGGTGGCAAGCCTCTCGGTCGAGGGGAGGGGCACAGCCGTCGTGACGCGGAGACGGAGGCAGCTCGCGCCGCACTGGACCGACTGCCCGATGGCGGGCCGCCCATGGACGACGGACCATGAGTCAGGCCCGTCTGCGTGAGCTCCGCATGCTGGGCTTCAAGTCGTTCGCGGAACGCACGGTCGTGGAGTTCGGCGCGGGCATCAGCGCCATCGTGGGCCCAAACGGCTCGGGCAAGAGCAACCTCGCCGATGCCCTGCGATGGGCGCTCGGCGAGCAGGGCCGCTCACTCCGGACGCGTCGAGCCGAGGATCTCATCTTCGCCGGCTCCTCGACCCGCCGCGCCATCGGGATGGCCGATGTCACCCTTCTGGTGGACAACCGGGACGGCCTGCTGCCGGTCGATTACGGGGAGGTCGAGCTCGGGCGCCGGCTCTTCCGATCCGGCGAGAACGAGTACCTCCTGAACCGCCAGCGCATCCGCCTGCGCGACCTTGTCGATCTGCTCGACGCCGCGAATCTGGCCGACAACGCATTCCTCTTCATCGGCCAGGGCATGGTCGATCAGGCGCTCGCACTGCGGCCCGAGGAGCGCAGGCCGCTCTTCGAGGAGGCGGCCGGCATCCGACGGCACGAGCGCCGTCGTCGCCGCGCGGAGGCGGAGCTGGCGGAGGCCGAGGGGAATCTCGAGCGGGTGCGTGACCTGCTGGCGGAGCTTCGCCCGCAGGCACGCCGCCTGGCAGCTCAGGCCGAACAGCAGGAGGAGCGGCGTTCGGCGGCGACGGACCTCGCGTCGGGACTCGTCGCCGCGGCGCGGTCGCGACTCGTTGGTCAGATGGCGGTGGCCCGCGAGCACCGGCTGGTGCTCCACGCAGCGCGACGGGATGCGGACGGGGCGATGGACGACCTGCGAAGCGCGGAGGAGCGGACGACCACGCTGACGCATGCCATGGCCGAGCGTGCGGAGGAGGAGCGGCAGGC
>JACCXQ010000329.1 GCA_013696945.1 Chloroflexota bacterium
GCCCGACGCCCACGAAACAGACGCGCCGCCCAGCCAGCTCGCGTGCGGCGGCCACGATCATCATCTCCGCCCGGCTGAACGACTCCGCATCGACCTCGTGGGTCGTCACCCGCTCGGCGCTCACGGCATCCCCTCGATCGAGGCGACGACCAGCTCACCCACGGTGCGCGTGCCCTCACGAACCTCGATCCGCTCGCCCACGAATAAGGCGCGCCACCGGTCGATCCGGACGGGGATGACCCGGGCGACCACGCTGCCGCCCGGCGCGACCTCCGCACCCTCGAAGTAGATCGCCACGTCATGCAGCTCGCCATCGAGCACCGCGGTCGGCCGATAACCGGGGACGACGGGACGATGCCGGCCCCCATCGGCGGCCGGACGGAGGTGGAGCTCCGCCTGGAAGCTGGCGAATCGGTCGAGCGCATCGGGCAGGCTCATCGCAGGCTCATCGGCGGATCACCGGTAGTCGCCATAGTCGACCGACCCGGAGGGTGCAGGGCCGGGCCGGAGCGCTGCCAGTCGATCGTTCCCGAGCCGCTCGAGGTACTCGCGGCGGCCGGCCACCCCGTGGACCCAGTCATCGAGCCATTCGCTGAGCGCGTCAGGATCGCGGCTGACCGCTTCCCATTCCAGGTAGAAGCGATTGTCGCGGTCGTAGTGCCCCTGCGCGTACGACGGGTGGGCCCCGAACGGCTCGACCACGACGGCGTCCACGATAAGCCCCGGGATGACCGTCCGGTTCGGGTCCGCGCGGATGACGTCCTCGGGGACCAGCTCCTCGACCACGACGATCACGCGCTCCGCCGCGAACGCCGCCTCCTTCTGGCAACCCAGCAGCCCCCAGATCTGCGTGTTGCCGCTCGCGTCGGCGCGCTGGGCATGGACCACCGTGACGTCGGGCCTGAGCGGCGGGACGGCATACAGCACCTCGTCACCGAACGGCGAGCGGATCTGCCGGATGCGTCCGTTGGCGCGAGGCAGGTCGGTCTCGAAATAGCTCCGCAGCGGGAAGAACGGAAGGTTCATCGCGCCCGCCGTGTAGCGCCCGACCATCCCGAAGTGGCTGTACTCCTCCAGCTCGAGCGAGGGCGAGTCACCCTCCGTGACGCGCCGGATCGCGTGGAGGCTACCCACGCCGGGGTTGCCCATCCACGAGAAGACCAGCTTCCGCGCCACACCGGCGCCGATCATCTGGTCGTAGATGACGTCCGGCGTCAATCGCGCGAGGGTCAGGTCGCGCTTCCGCTGGCGGATGATCTCGTGCCCCGCGGCGAAGCTGATGAGGTGGGTGAAGCCCTCGATCGCGACGGTGTCGCCGTCCCGGACGACCTCGGCCACGGCGTCGCGCATCGTGGCGACCTTGGAGGCGCTCGTCATACGGCCACTCGCGCCGGCGCCTGATGCCAGCCTGGCCTCAGCCCGCCGCTTCCACCCCGGTGATCGCGCCGGCAGCCTCGGCCGTCGCGAGCAGCTCGCCGCGTTCCGCCGCAACGGCGGCGACGGCCTCGGAGAAGATCCGCACGCCGGTCGCCATCTCCGACTCCGTGACGACGAGTGGCGGTGACATCCGAACGGCCGACTTCCCGCATTCGAGGACCAGCAGGCCGCGCTGGAAACACGCCCACTGGACCTCCTCGGCGTGCTCGGGGGTGTCGAATTCCACGCCGAGCATCAGGCCCATGCCGCGCACCTCCCGGACGAGCGCTGGGAACCGCTCGTGCAGCGGGTGAAGACCGGCCAGTGCCTGCCGGCCGCGCGCAGCGGCGTTCGCGGTGAGCCCTTCCTCGAGCAGCTCGATGGTCGCCAGTGCCGCGGCGCACGCGACGGGGTTGCCCCCGAACGTGGAGCCATGGGCGCCTGGCCCCCACGCCTCGAGGAGGCGAGCCGGTGCGATCAAGGCGCCCAGGGGCATGCCGCTCGCGATGCCCTTGGCGGTCAGCAGCATGTCCGGCACGACCCCCCAGTGCTGGACCGCCCACATCCGCCCCGTGCGACCGGCGCCGGATTGGATCTCGTCCGCGATGAGGAGGATCCCGTGCTCGTCGCACATCCGTCGAAGGCCCTCGAGGAAGCCGTCCTCGGGCACGATGTAGCCGCCCTCGCCCTGGATGGGCTCGACGATGATCGCGGCGACCTCGTCGGCGGGGGCCAGGCGCTCGAAGAGCACCTCGTCGAACCAGCGGAGGTCCTCCACCTTCCCGTACGGGGCATGGAAGACGCCGGGCAGCAGAGGGCCGAATCCGGCGTGGTACTTGGACTTCGACGCAGTGAGGGTCACTGACCCGTATGTCCGGCCATGGAAGCCGCCCAGGAAGGCCACCACGTATGGTCGACCGGTGGCCAGGCGCGCGAGCTTGATGGACGCTTCCACGACCTCCGTGCCGCTATTTCCCAGGTACACGCGGGTCGGTTCGTTGAACGGGGAGATGCGACCCAGCTCCGCACATGTCTGCGGGTAGATGGGCAGGTAGAAGTCGCTCGCGCTGTAGTGGATCAGCTGCTCCGCCTGCTCCTGGATCGCCGAGACGACGCGCGGGTGGGCGTGGCCCGTCGAGTTGACCGCGATGCCCGCCGCGAAATCAAGGAATCGGTTGCCGTCGATGTCTTCGATCGTGGCCCCCTCCCCCCGGACCGGCACCAACGGGTAGGCGCGGGGCAGGCTGGGGGAAGTCACGCCATGGTCGAACTCGACGTGCGCGCGCGCTCGCGGGCCGGGGATCTCGGTGACGATGTCGGGAACGGGCCGGGTCGCGGCGGGGCGGGATGCGAGCTGCGTCACGGTGGACCTCTGCGGCACTGCATAGAGGTCATGCAGAGTGGTTCGGGAGTCTACCAGCGCAGGGCCGCGGCGAGATCGAGGCCGGTCCAGCGGCCCCCGACGTCCGCGGCACGATGTCCGCGGCACGACGTCCGCGGCAAGTGAGCGGCCCGCCCGAGGGCGCGGGGCAATGGTGGTCGCGACGAACCTAACGACCAACGAAGGCATCCGCGGGCACGATCCCGCCCGTTGTCCCCGCGCTGGGTGCTTTGCGACGAACGTGCCGGCGGACCGGACACTTCCCATGGCTCCATCCGAGGCGCATCTCCGCCGTTAGGTGCGTGAGAACGAACATCCCGCGGTCGCGCCCGCGCGCGGCCACCCGTGACGCCGCGGCCCGCCGTGACGCCGCTGCCGCGGCACGCCGGTCGCTCGCCTGATCCGATGCCCCTGCGTGGCACCCAGCCCAGGATCCGCGTGCTCACCGCGTGGGTTCAACGGAGAACAGCAGGCC
>JACCXQ010000339.1 GCA_013696945.1 Chloroflexota bacterium
GACGCTCGACCGCGGATGCGGCGGTGGTGAGCGACGCATCGGAGAACTCGAGCGGCGCCCGGTAGTGGGCAGCCAGGAGCGCGTAGCGGAGGACGCGTGGCGGGTAGCCACGTTCGTACACGTCCTCGGGCCGCGCGAAGTTACCTGTCCGCTTGGCCATCTTCTCGCCGCCCATCCGGAGATGCGCGCAGTGAAGCCAGGTCGTGACGAACGGCTTGCCCGTCGCCGCCTCGGACTGGGCGATCTCGTCCTCGTGGTGCGGGAATATCAGATCGACCCCGCCGGTATGCAGGTCGAAGCTCGCCCCGAGGTACCGCATGCTCATCGCCGAGCATTCGATGTGCCACCCCGGCCGCCCCTCGCCGATCGGCGTGCTCCAGCTGGGTTCTCCAGGCTTCGGCCCCTTCCAGACCGCGAAGTCACGCACGTCGTCCTTGGCATATTCATCTGCCTCGACGCGTTCACCGACGCGCTGCATCGACGGGTCCAAGCGTGCCAACCGGCCGTAGGCGGGCCAGCTGGCGATACTGAAGAACACGGAGCCGTCCTGGGTGCGGTAGGCGTGCCCTCGGTCGATGAGCGTCACGGTGAGGGCGGCCATGTCGGGGATGTGCTCCGTCGCGCGAGGCAGGACGTCCGGCCGAGTGATCCGCAGGCGCCGCATGTCGTCCAGGAAGCGCTCCGTGTATCGGTCGGTGAGCTCGCCGGTGGCCACACCCTGCTCCGCGGCGGCGCGGATGATCTTGTCGTCGACATCGGTGATGTTCATGACCCACGTGACCCGATACCCAGCCCAGCCGAGGTAGCGTCGCAGGACGTCCGCGAACACGAAGCTGCGGAAGTTGCCGACGTGTGCGGGCGCGTAGACCGTGGGACCGCAGGTATAGAGCCCGACACGTCCCCGCTCGAGCGGCTCGAATGTCTCGAGCTCGCCGCTCAGCGTGTTGCGAAAGCGAAGCGCCATGGCGCCCATGATGACGGCTCGCGCACGAGCGGCACGTCATCGCGTGCCGGCGGCAGCCGTCCGGGGTCAACGCGGCATGACGCCGACGAGCGCTGTGGCCGTGATGGCCCGACCTGCCCCTTCCGGTCCGCCTAGATTGCCTGTCGATGCCTTGATCGAGACCTGCTCGACGGGGATCGCCAATAGACCCGCCAGGAGCCTACGGATCTCGTCGAGTCGGGCACCGCCCAGGCGTGGTCGGGATCCCAGGATCGAGACATCGGCCGACACCGTGCGCCAGCCGGCCGAGCCGGACCGCTCGATCGCCATCCGAAGCAACTCGTTCGAGGCGATGCCTCGCGTCGAGGGATCCGATGCGGGAGCCTGCCGTCCCAGGTCCGCGAGGCCGGCCGCGGCGAACAGCGCGTCGCTGACGGCGTGGAGGACCACGTCACCGTCGGAGTGGCCGAAGAGCCGTGGTGCTTCGGGGATGAGGAGCCCACCGAGCATCAGCCCATCTTCAGGCCCGAACGGATGTGAATCGGTGGCGCTCGCGTAGCGCGGCGACCCGACACGCGCCGATGCGATCGCACCGATGAGCAGCAGATCGTCCGGCTCGGTGACCTTCAGGTTCGCGGCGTCCCCTCTGACAGTCGCGATAGGGATGCCGTGCGCTTCGAGAAGGGCGGCCTCGTCGCCGTACTGCCGGCCGGAGGCTTCGGCTGCCTCGTGAGCGGCGATGAGCAGGTCCCTGTGGGCGCCCTGCGGCGTCTGCGCCCGGTAGAGGCCATCACGGTCGGTCGCAAGCGCCCGGCCGGCGACGTCGAGGTGCTTCAGGGAGTCTGCGACGGGCAGGATCGGGATCGCTGCCCCGTGGCGCCGTGCGGCATCGGCAACGGCGTCGACGACGTCCGCACGGACGAATGGTCGCGCCCCGTCATGGACCAGGACGATCGAGGCGTCGGTCTGCGCAACGCCGGACGCAACGGATCCCTGGCGCTCGGCGCCGCCGGGGGCGAGGACGGCGCCAGCCTCGCGCAGCCACGGCTGCCGGGCGAGCTCATCGAGACGCTCGGCGGCGGTGACGACGACGATGCGCCGCACGCTGCGGGCCTTCCGCATCGAATCGATCGCCCACGCGAGGACCGGACGGCCGGCGAGCGGCGCTGCGAGCTTGTCGACCCCCTCCATCCGCCGGCTGGAGCCGGCAGCCACGATCACTGCGTCGGCGAACTGCTCCGCCACGGGTGGTGCGGGTCAGGCGCGCGGCTGCGCGAAGACCATCCGGCCGGCGACCGTCTGGAGGACCCGAGTGACGATGACCACCAGCTCGTGCTGCAGGAAGGAGCCGCCACCCTCGACGACGATCATCGTGCCGTCATCGAGGAATGCGACACCCTGACCGGGTTCCTTGCCCTGCTGGATGACCTTTACGCTGAGCTCGTCGCCGGGAAGGAACGCGGGCTTGAGCGCGTTGGCAAGATGGTTGAGGTTGAGCACGCGGACGCCCAGGAGCTGGGCCACGCGGTTCAGGTTGTAGTCGGTCGTGAGGACCGCGCCTTCGCGCTGGTGCGCCAGCTGTACCAGCTTCGCGTCGACCGCGTCGATCTCCGGCGCGTCCTCGTCGGTCAGTTCCAGAGAGATCCGCGGGTCCTTCTGCAGGAGCGACAGGATCTCAAGTCCTCGGCGGCCACGGGTCCGGCGCGCGGCATCTGCCTGGTCGGCGATGTGCTGGAGCTCACCGAGGACGAACCGCGGGACGACGAGCGTGCCGTACAGGAAGCCCGAGGCGACCACGTCCGTGATCCGCCCGTCGATGATGGCGCTCGTGTCCACGTAGACCACGGGGCCGTCCGTGCGAGTGCCACCGGCCTGCTCGACCGGCGGGCGCACGAGGCCCGCGCCGCGCGCCGCCACGAGCAGATCGTGCCGCTTCGCGACGGTGAGTCCCGTCATGCCGAGCCCCATCACGATCGATACGCCGATGGGCAGGATCCAGCCATACGGGTCCGGGAAGTTGGCAAGCGGCAGGCCGAGCAGGACGCCCATCAGGAGGCCTACGAGCATGCCGCCGATCGCGGCGACGAACTCACCGGTCGAGAGGTCGGAAACCCCGCGCATGAGGCGCATCGCCAGCTCGGCGGTGATGTGGGGAAGGATGGAGTAGCCGACCACGGCCCACGCGACGATCCAGGCCCCGAGGATCAGGCGGCCGGCGACCGACGGGTCGAAGAAGCTTGGCGATGCGGCGGCCAGGGAGATGGCAAGGATGGCCCCCAGCGCACCGCCGAGGACCCGGATGAACCGCATCATGAGCCGGGCGAGCCTAGCACAGGGTCACGCTCGGACACCCCCTCCCCAGAGTCAGCGGCGGGCGGCAGGAGTACCAAGCCAAGAGCCTCACGCAGCGTCCCGGCGCTCGCCACCTGGAACCCGTCGGCCGGGCGCCTGGCAGGGTCGCGGGTCTGTGGCACGAGCGCGTGTCGGAAGCCGAGACGCGCCGCCTCACGCAGCCGGCGATCCACTCCGCGCGCCGGTCGGAGCTCGCCGAGAAGGGAGACCTCGCCGCACACGACCGTCCCATGGCGGACCGGACGGTCGCGGAGCGACGACGCGATCGCGAGTGCGACGGCGAGGTCAAGCGCCGGCTCACTGACCGTTGCGCCGCCGGCAAGGCTGACGTAGAGGTCATGGCCCGATACGTCGATGCGGCAGCGGCGGGCCAGGACCGCTACGAGCAGTGCGACGCGATTCGCATCGACACCAGCCACCGTCCGGCGGGGCGTCCCGTAGCCGCTCGGAGCGACCAGCGCCTGGACCTCGATGAGCATCGGGCGGCTGCCCTCGAGCGTGGCCGCGACCGCGACACCTGACGCATGAGATGCCCCGTCGCCCAGGAACGCGCGGCCTGGATCCTCCACCGCCCGGAGGCCCTCTGCGGTCATCTCCAGGACGCCCACCTCCTCGGTCGAACCGAAGCGGTTCTTGCTCGCGCGGAGCAGCCGAAGTGGTCCGAACCGCTCGCCCTCGAGTGTCAGGACGGCATCGACCAGGTGCTCCAGCGCGCGCGGCCCAGCGAGGCTCCCGTCCTTCGTGACGTGCCCGACGAGGACGACGGGAACGGCCGTGGCGCGCGCGAACGTGCCCAATCGAGCGGCCGCCTCCCGCACCTGGCCAACGGAACCGGCTGGCCCCTCGAGGCCGTCAGCAGTCATCGTCTGGATCGAATCGACGATGAGCAGGCCGGGCAGGGCCTGTTCCGCGGCCGCGATGATCCCATCGACGGACGTCTCCGGGAGCAGATCGATCCGCTCGCCGGCGGCCCCCTCGAGGAGACCCAGCCGCTCCGCGCGCAGCCGGACCTGCGCGCCGGACTCCTCGCCCGATGCGTAGAGCACGCGCGGTCCCGCGCTCGAGCGGGTGACCCCGGCTGCGATCTCCAGGACGAGCGTGGACTTGCCGATGCCAGGCTCGCCCCCCAGCAGGACCGTGGAGCCCGCCACAAGGCCGCCGCCAAGGACGCGGTCGACCTCCTCAAGGCCGATCGGGGTTCGCGGCTCCGCAGGCACGCGCTGGCTCGCGAGGGGCTCGGGCCGCGGGGAGGCAGTGGCATGCGCCGCGGAAGCACGCAGGCGGGAGGTCGTCTCGACGCGGATGACCGTCTCGACGAGCGTGCCCCACTCGCCGCAGACGTGGCAGCGGCCCTCCCAGCGGGCCGAGCTGGCCCCGCATGCCTGGCATATGAAGCGGCTCTCGGGCCGCGCCACGGCGCTAGTGCGCCTCGACCGGCGTCTTCTCGGCGAGCGCTTCGATGGACAGGCCCGCGTCCGGCGAGCGGTCGATGAGCACGGTCTGACCGGCTGTGAAACGCCCCAGCAGGAGTGCTTCGGCGAGCGGATCCTCGATCATGTTCTGGATGACGCGGCGGAGTGGCCGCGCCCCGTAGTCCACGTCGTAGCCCAGCTTGATGAGGTGGTCCTTCGCGTCGGACGTGACCTCC
>JACCXQ010000223.1 GCA_013696945.1 Chloroflexota bacterium
TCCGCCCTTCGCGCCACGATCCCCGAGCGCTGGATCCATGACCCGCGCATCCTCGGCGGTCCGGGCGCACCCATCGCCCGCGACGTCTGGCGGGTCGACGTCTCGGGCAGCGCCCGCGATGGGCAACGGGTCGGGAGGATGGTCCTGGTCGATGCGTCCACAGGCGCCATCGCCGCCAGCATCGGGCTCGTCCACGAGGCGCTAGAACGGCGCGTGTGTGACTTCCGAAACGTCCGGCGCGAGGACTTCCGCTGCACCTCGCCATTCACCCGCGTCGAGGGCCAGGGCCCACGCGGGCTCCGGGAGGTCGATGCCGCCTATCGGGCGATGGGTGACACGTACCGCTTCTTCCTCGATCGATTCGGCCGGGACAGCACAGACGGCGCCGGCAAGCCGCTCGTGGCGACCGTCCGCTATTGCCGGCTGGACTGGTGCCCGATGCAGAACGCGTTCTGGGACTGGGAGTTCCGGCAGGCTTCGTTCGGTGATGGCTGGGCATCGGCCGACGATCTGGTGGGCCACGAATACACGCACGGCTACACCGAGTTCGGGGCGGGCTTCTTCTTCTGGTTCCAGTCGGGTGCGCTGGACGAGGTCTTCTCGGACTTCTTCGGCGAGCTCGTGGACATCACGAACGGCCGCGGCACGGACACTTCATCGACTCGATGGCTGATCGGTGAGGACTTGCGCTTCAGTGGCGCGATCCGCGACATGCAGCATCCTCCGAACTTCGACGACCCTGACAGGGTTCGAAGTCCGCTCTATGCGACGGGCACGTACGACTCGGGCCGCGTCCACGCCAACAGCGGGATAGGCAACAAGGCCGCCTACCTGCTGACCGACGGCGGCACGTTCAATGGATACACCGTCACGGCGTTGGGGATCTCCAAGGCGGCGGCGATCTTCTTCGATGCGCTCATGAACCAGCTGACCTCCGCATCCGACTACAACGACCTCTTCGATGCCCTTCAGCAGGCCTGCATCGATCAGCACGGCTCGTTCGGGCTCGACTGGGCCGATTGCAAGGAGGTGCGCGACGCCGTCCTGGCCACGGAGATGCACCTGACGCCGAATGCGCCACTCCCCCGCGCCGCGCCGGTCTGCGACGCGGGTGAGTACGCCGATGACGTGTTCTCGGACGACCTCGAGGACCCGGCCGCGGGCCGGTGGGAGGCGTACGCCATCAACGGCACGAAGTCGACCTGGTACTACCCTCAGAACACGAGCCCGCACACGGACTTCAATGCCACATGGGCATCGAGCGGCGAGCGCAACTTCTTCGGTGACGATCCGAAGGTCGTGACCGACGCGGCCATTGCGATGACCTCATCGGTGGACGTCCCTGCCGGTGGCGCGTATCTGCGCTTCCAGCACGGGTACAGCTTCGACAGGAACGCCACGCGCCGGTTCGACGGGGGCGTGGTCGAGATCAGCACTGACGGCGGCTACTCCTGGTCCGACCTGGGCGGTCGGTTCACGAGCGGCGGGTACACCGGCACGATCGCCAGCGGGACGGGCAACCGGCTTGCCGGCCGCCGCGCTTTCACCGGCGAGAGCTGGGGCTACGGCGCCAGCCGCGTCGATCTGGCCGACTTCGGCGGAGGTTCGGTCTGGATCCGGTTCCGCACCGGGACCGATTCGAGCATCTCCGCCTACGGCTGGTTCGTCGACGACGTGCGGATCTACCGCTGCCGTGCCGACAGTGACGCGCCCGCGGGCGACGTCGTGATCGACGGCGGGGCCGAAACGACGCCGACTGCGACCGTGCTGCTCTCCTTCACGGCGAGCGACGCGACCACGAACGTGGCACGGATGCGCGTGTCGAACAGCCCCACGACGGTCGATGGGCTGATCTACAAGGCTCTCGAGCTGCCGTTCCGGGACTCGATGGGTGGCTGGTCGCTGAACGCCTCGGTCTACGGTGGCGACGGGGCGACCGGCACGAAGCGCGTGTACGTGCAATTCCGTGACCGCGCCGGTAACTGGTCGGACGTCATCTCCGACTCGATCGAGCTGACCGGCGGTTAGTCCGCGCCGGGTTGATCGCCGCAGCACCGTCTCTCTGCCACCCACCCGTGAGGCGGGTGCTATGCGGCGGCGGTCCGCGTCACCGAACGCGCGAAAGTCCCTGTTCCCATGGCCCATGGCGTCGGATACCATCCCGGCCAGCGCTGCCCAGTCACCGGCGCCTCGTCACGATCCGAAGGAGGGGGAAACCCCGTGCGTCGTACCCTGTCCATCTCACTCTGGATCACCCTGCTC
>JACCXQ010000037.1 GCA_013696945.1 Chloroflexota bacterium
TCCCGCCGCTTGGTCCAGCACCGCGCTGGCTCCTTCCTCCATGGGTCCACGGCCGGCGAGGAGACGCGCGCCGTCCAGATTGCCCTGGATGGCACGGTCGGCCAAGCGGGCCCAGGCGTCTCCAAGCGGCTGACGGTGGTCGACCCCGAGGACATCGCCCCCGGCAGCGGCCATCTGCGCGAGGATCGGGGCGGCGCCGGTCGCGAAGTGGATCGTCGGGACGCCGTCGCTGGCGCTCAGGCTGCGGCGGGCGTATGGCGCGACGAAGGCCTCGTACTCCGACGGGGCGAGCGACCCGGCCCACGAGTCGAACAGCTGGACCGCCTGCGCACCCGCTGCGACCTGGGCTCGAAGATACGCGGCGGTCGCGTCGGCGAGCCGGCCGAGAAGGTCGTGCCACGCCGCCGGCTCCGCGTGCATGAAGGCTCGCGCGGTCAGCTGGTCGCGCGATGGCCCGCCCTCGATGAGGTACGCGGCCATCGTGAATGGGCCACCGGCCAGGCCGATGACCGCGCAGCGCCCATCGAGCGCGGCACGCAGACTCGCGACGGTCTCGAGGATGAACGGAAGGTCCTCCGTGGGCTCCAGTTGGCGCAACCCGCGCACGTCCTCGGCGCTGCGGATGGGCCGCTCCAGCACGGGGCCCTGGGGCGTCAGCGCATAGGCGACGCCCATGGGCCCGAGCGGAAGCATGATGTCGGCGTAGAGGATCGCGGCGTCGACACCGAATGCCTCGACCGGCAGGAGCGCTACGCGGGTGGCGAGGTCCGGGTCGGTCGTGATGCCCATGACGCCGTGGCGCTCCACCAGCTCCGCGTACCCGGGAGAGGCACGCCCCGCCTGGCGCATGAACCAGATAGGGGTCGCATCGACCGGCTCGCGGCGACACGCGGCCAGGAAGCGACGCTCGCCGGTCCATGGCCGCGGTGGATCGATCGTCGTTGGGCCCGCGTGGCTCATCGAGCCGATGCTTCGTGGACCAGCTCGACCAGGCGGCGCAGGTCGTCGGGCGATGTCGCGGGAAGAACGCCATGACCCAGGTTGAAGACGTGCCCTCCCCGTCCACCTGCCTGTGCAAGCACCCAGCGAGCCTGCTCCTCTATCCGGGGCCACGGACCCAGCAGCACCGATGGGTCGAGGTTCCCTTGCACGGCGCGGCCGGGCAGCTGCGTCCAGGCAGACCCGAGCGCGATGCGCCAGTCGACGCCCATCACATCGCCCCCCGCCGAGGCCATGAGCGGGAGCAGGCCGCCCGTCCCGGTGCCGAAGTGGATGGTCGGGACGCCCAGTGGAGCGAGCCTCTCGAACAGCCCGCGCATGACCGGCAGGACCATGCGCTCGTAGTCGAAGGGCGACAGGATCCCCACCCACGAGTCGAAGAGCTGCACGGCCTGGACGCCCGCTGCGACCTGGGCTGTCAGGTACGCCACCGTCGCATCCGCCAGGCGATCCATGAGCTGGCGGAAGGCGGCGGGCTCCTCGCGCATGAGCCCCAGCAGGCGGGCCGCGTCGCGTGACGAGCGGCCCTCGACGAGGTACGAGGCAAGCGTGAACGGAGCGCCGGCGAACCCGATGAGCGGGACTGGGCAGGCCGCACGGACGAGGCGGATCGCGTCGAGGAGCGGCCCCACGGCTTCGCTGGTGTCCAGCGGACGGAGCGCCGCGATGTCCGCCGATGTCCGAAGTGGCGGATCGATGACCGGACCGACCCCATCGCGGATCTCGAGCGGCACGCCCATCCCGGGCAGGGGGCTGGTTATGTCGGCGAACAAGATCGCCGCGTCCACTCCCAACCGGTCGACCGGCTGGAGCGTCACCTCGGCGCAGAGGGTCGCGTCCCGGGTGATTTCCAGCAGCGACGCGCGGGCACGGACGGCGCGGTACTCGGGCAGGGACCGGCCGGCCTGACGCATGAACCAGACCGGCGTCATGTCCACGGCCTCCCGACGGCAGGCGCGGAGGAAGCGATCCGCCCGGGTCGCTATCGTGATCGGCAGTGGCGCTCCGACGGTCACGCGTCGGCCCCCAGCAGGGTGAGGATCTCGCCGATCGGACGGTGCACCGCGACAAGGACCGGCGTGTCGTTGACGGTGGAGCGCCGGCTTTCAGTGCCGCGCAGCGCTCGCACCAGGTCGCCGAAGCGGTCGAGATCGTCCGTCTCGTAAGCCACCAGGAAGTCGTCGTCGTCGAGCCCGAACGAGTAGGCCAGCAGCTGGCGGATATCGGCCCACTGCCGCCCGATGCGCATGTGCTCGTTCATGATCCCCTGGCGTGTCTCGCGGGCCAGCAGGTACCACTCCGCGCTCTTGCGGAACGGGTAGACGACGAGGTAGCGGGAGCGCTCTCCGCCGAACGCCGACTGCTCCTGCTCGGTAGGCTTGACCACGTACTGGGACGGCTTGAGGACGCCGAGGAACGACTCGCGCACGGACATCCACTGACCGATCCCGGTTCGCAGCGAGCGGGCAGCGGCCTCTTCGAGTGCCGCGAGCGAGGGACCCAGGCGCCAGAGCAGCAGGTCGACGCCCGCCTGGAGCCCGATCGACGAGTAGGTCCAGCTCCGGACATCGTCTTCCGAATCGCGCGCGACCGCCTCGGCGAACGCCCGTCCGGTCGCGCTCCGCTCGTCGTCAGGGAGCCGGCGCCATGCCGGATCGAGCGCGAGGGCGAGCGCTTGGACATAGGTCGGCGTGGATGGCCCCATCGAGGAAGGCTCGGCCGAGGAG
>JACCXQ010000038.1 GCA_013696945.1 Chloroflexota bacterium
ACGCCGGCCGATGTCGTGGTCGCGCGCCGCGAGCCCCCGCTCGATGCGGAGGTGGAGGCGTCCGCGCCCACGGCAGACGATGCCGCGGCCGCCACGACGGAGGTGCTCCAGCGGCTGATGCCGGTGCCGCAGGCGTTCGAGCGCAGGTACGCGCTGCGCCGCCGGGCGGTGGAGATCATAGGCGCGCTCGAGGCGCTGGGAGAGGTCGACGCGGAGGCGCGCGCGGCCCTTATCGACGAGCTGGTGACCGTGGCGACCGACGCGGCCGGCGAGGCGGAGGAGGCACGGCGGAACGGCCTCGACCCGATGACCCTGCGGGTGCTCAGCCGGCACGCCCCCGCTGGCCAGACGCTGCTCCAGATCGCGCCGCTCGGCGGGTCCTTCAGTCACTCGGCGTTCCAGCGCTACCTGACGTGCCCCCTGCAGTACGCGTTCGAGTACGTGTATCGCATCCCCGGCGACGAGACGAAGGGCCACTTCGAGTTCGGGACAGCGGTGCACAGCGCGTTCGAGGCGTTCGCCATCGCGCGACGCGACGCTCGGGCAGCCGGTGCGCTGGACCCGGGCTTCGAGGTGCTCAAGTCCGAGTTCGACGCGCTCTGGCAGCCGCGCGCCTACGGCGATGCCCAGCAGGCCGAGCACTACCTGACCCGCTCGGAGCCGGCGTTGCGGCGCTTCTACGACCGTGAATTGGCTTCCACGGCGCAGGCCATCGCCTTGGAGCAGGAGTTCGAGTTCGCGCTCGACGCCGGGGAAGGGGCGGAGCCGGTTCGCGTCCGCGGTTACATCGACCGCATCGATCGGCTGCCCAACGGCTCGATCGAGATCGTCGACTACAAGACCGGGGGCTGGAAGTCCCAGGCTGAGGTCGACCGCGACGACCAGCTCTCGACCTACGCGCTCGCCCTCGCGCGCGGCGCCGTCCGCGATCCCGAGACCGGCGAGGTCCTGCCGCCCGCGTCCAAGCTGACGCTCTACTTCACCGAGTCCGACCGCGCCCTCTCCACGACCCGCTCACCCGATCAACTCGACGAGTTCGCCGCCAAGCTCGTCGAGGTCGCGGGGCGGATCCGCAGCGGCGACTTCGCCGCCACCCCCGGCTTCAAGACCTGCCAGTGGTGCGACTATCGACGCACCTGTCCGAGCCGCTGGGGAGAGGCGTGACCGGGCGAGATGGGAGCGTAGGCCAGCGATTCGCCGGGTCGCTTGACGCGGCGTGTGGGTTGGTATCATGCCGCGATGCAAAGTGTCAAGGTCAGTAGCAAGCATCAGATCTCGTTGCCTAGTGAGGCACGGCGCCGCTTGGGGATCGAGCCGGGCGACCGCCTGAGTGTCGAAGTGGCGGACGATGCCCTTGTCCTTCGCGTTCGACCTGACCGACCATCCGAGCGACTTCGAGGCCTCGGCCGTGAGTCGTGGGGTGGGCTCGATCCCGTTGCTCATGTGCGGGGGCTCCGCGAGCAGTCCGAGGCGGAGCGTTGACGATCCCGCTGCTCCGCGCACACCGCGTGGTGGGCATCGACAGCAACGTCCTGATCTACCTCCTCGAGGGCAGCGGACCTGAAGCAGATGCGGCCGGCGCGCTGCTCGACGCCATCGCGGGCGGCGAGAGCCAAGGCGTCCTGGCGACCCTGGCTATCGCGGAGGTCGGGACCGGGCCAGCGCGAGTCGGCGACACCGCAATGGTCGAGCGCTACGCCGATGAGCTGTCCTCGCTGGAGAACATCCGGGTCATCCCGCTCGATCGAACGGCCGCGGTCGAGGCAGCATGCATCCGCGGGTCGGGCAGGCTCTCCCTGGCCGACGCCATCCACCTGGCCACCTCACGACTGGCCGGAGCCACAGCATTCATCACCAACGATCGGCGGCTGGCCTCGATCCGGGGTCTCGAGGTCGCCTATCTCGATGAGTTGACGCTAGCCTGAAGCCTTCCCATGTGAGGACAGATGATGCCCGACTACGGCTTCGATGCCAGGAAGTACCCGGCCGAACGGAACGAGGCTCTCGAAGCCCGGATCGCTGACCCCGTCATCCTCGTTCGCATCAACCGACTCTACCGACCGGACATGTCGCCAGAAGAGCTCTACGGAGTCACCCGGACCGCATGGGTCGTCGGTGCTCGTCGGGAGGCCGCTCGGTACGCACTCGCCGTGTATGAGGGCACCGTGCTCGAGGTGTACCACATCGAGCGCTGGGAGCCGGCCGACACCCCTGGCCGATGGGAGTTCCGCGGCCATGTCGCCGACGAGTCCATAAGGGACGAGTACGTGGGTTTATCGGTGCGCCACTACCTGCGGGCTGGCAATCAGAGCCCCATCGTCTACGTCAATTGTTGACGCCTGCTGCCGCGGCGGCGGGCGGAGGGTCATAACCAAGGACCGGGAGGCCGAACGACTCGAAGTCGCGCGCGTTGCGGGTCACCACGGTCGCACCCAGTTGCCAGCCGAGTCCGGCGATCAGAGCGTCAGCCACAGCGGGCTTGCGCACTCCCCGTGCGATGCATTCGCGGCGCCGTTCTCCGGCCCAGCGCGCAGCGTCAGGACCGGTGGCCACGTACTCGAGCGCATCAAGCAGGCTCCGGACCAGGCGGCGCTCCTCGGCATCCCCACGCGATAACGACTCACAGGCGACGACATCGCAGGTGAAGAGTTCCGCGCTCTGCTCGAAAAGCCGGGCCAGGATCCCAGTCCCCGGCGGAAAGCCATTGATGTGGTCGATCAGAACGGTCGTGTCCAGCAGGTACCTCAATCGGCCGCCTCATCCTCGGGTTCCCGTTGAGCACGGACCCAGACGTAGCTCTCATCGGGGTCCATCCACCCTGGCGTCCCGGCCAGGGCACCTCGCGTGCGCTCCAATGTCCGACGCAACCGCTCGCGCTTGACCTTCGCGGCGACCGCCTCCGAGACGAACGCGCTACGTCCGCGCGGGCCTGCCAGCTCATCGACCTCGTGTAGCAGTTCCTGCGGCAGAGTCAGGTTCGTGCGCGCCATCGCCATCGTCCCGGGGCCCCATCAGCGGTGAGTGTGAGTTCCAGTGTGCAACACTAGCACACTCCAGGCACACGACCCTTGACGGGCATGCCGACCTCAGGCGGCCGCCATGCCCTAAGCGCCGCGAGAACTCAGACCAGGCTGGCCCGCAGCCGCTCCGCCCGCTCCAGGTATGGGGGCGCCTCGACGCGACGCAGGATCGTGATCGCCGCATCGGCATCGGCTCGGGCCTGATCGCGGTCGCCTTCGGGCAGCGAGGCGTTGATCTCGGCGCGCAGCATAAGGACGCGAACCTCGTTCAGCGGGCTGCCCGAGGCACGGA
>JACCXQ010000041.1 GCA_013696945.1 Chloroflexota bacterium
CGCTGGTCGTGGCCGGCGTGGAGACGGACCTGCGCGATGGCGTCGAGCGCGCCCGTGCCGCGATCGCCGACGGCTCCGCCGCTCGTTTGCTCGAACGGCTGCGCGCCGCGTGACCGTCACATCGCAAGGTCCGACTGCGCGCCCCACACCCGCTCGGCGACGAGCGCGCGGCGCTCGCGGCGTGCTCGACGCCATCGCCGCTCGTCGCGCGGCCGACATCGCATCGTTGCTCGGCGACCGATCGCCGCGGGAGCTCGCGCGGGCGGCGGCGGCCGCCCCCGCGCCACGGCCGATGGCAGAGCGTCTGGCCCGCCCCGGGTGCCACGTCATCGCGGAGCTGAAACGCCGCTCCCCGAGCAGCGGAGCGATCGGCCCCGATACTGACCCACAGAGCGTCGCACGTGCCTACGAGGACGGTGGCGCAGCGGCCGTATCGGTCCTCTGCGAGCCGCATCACTTCGGTGGCTCCCTGGACGACGTGTCGGCCGTCAGGCAGGCCGTCCGGCTCCCGGTGCTGGCCAAGGAGTTCGTCGTCGACCCTCGCCAGCTCGCATTGGTCAGGGCGGCCGGCGCCGACGCGGTGCTTCTGATCGCGGCGTTGCACCCGGCCGCCCGGCTGCGGCGACTGGTAAAGGACGCGTTCGACCTGGGGCTGGAGCCCCTCGTCGAGGCGCACGACGAGCGCGAGCTGGATCGGACGCTCTCGTCCGGAGCGCGACTCGTGGGCATCAATCGCCGCGACCTGCGCACGTTGATCATCGACCCGGAGCTGGTGGAGCGGCTTCGGCACCTGGTGCCGGAGGACCGGTTGCTGATCGGTGAGTCCGGCGTCGACGACCCCGCGACCGTCGCCACGTGGCGATCCGCCGGCCTTGACGGCGTGCTGGTCGGCGAGGCACTGATGCGGACCGACGGATCGCGCGGCACACGCACAAGTACAGTGCGGCGTTTCGTCGCGGCGGGACGCGATCCGGCCGGCGACGCGGCCAGCGGACGGCGGCCAGCGGTGAAGATCTGCGGCGTCGTCGATGTGGCAGGGATCCTCGCCGCAGTCAGGGCCGGTGCCGACGCGATCGGTCTGAACCTCGTCGCCGGAACGCGCCGCGCCCTGGCGCTCGAGGAAGCCGCGTCGCTCGCCCGACTGGTGCGGGACACGGCGACCAACGGTCCTGGACCGGCCATCGTGGCCGTGACGGCCGATGCCAGCGATGCGGACCTGGACGCGATCGTCCGTGCCGTCGACCCTGACTTCGTGCAGCTCTCCGGCGATGAGCCGCCAGAGAGCCTCGAGCGGGTCGGCCGGCCGGCCTGGAAGGTGCTCCACGCCGGGCCTGATTCGACGCCGGTGGGGCTCGTGGAGCAGGCGCGCGCATACCTCTCGACCGGCCGCTGCGATCGGATCATCCTCGACGCGGCCGATCCGGCGGTCCGCGGCGGCACCGGCAGGCGCATCGATCCTCTCGTCGCGGCGGCCATGGCGGAGCTGGTGCCGATCATGCTCGCCGGCGGGCTCGACGCATCGAATGTGGGCCTAGCCTTGCGGGCGATCGCCGCGGTCGGCGTCGACGTCGCCTCGGGCGTGGAAGTGGCCGGCCCTCCGCCAGGTCCTCCTGACGCGACCGCGCAGCCGCCCGGAGCGGGTCGGCCGCGCAAGGATCCGCTGCGCGTCGCACTGTTCGCCAAGCGCGCTCGGGCGGCTGTGGCGGACCGCCCGCATCTGCCCTCCGCCCCCACGCCCGTCTCGCGCTCGCTGCTCGAGGCTGATGAGCGTGGGAGATGGGGCATCGACGCGTCGTTCGGCGGCCGATACGTGCCTGAGACACTGGTCGCGGCGCTCGATGAGCTCGACCGCACCTATCGCGTCCTGCGCCACGACCCCACCTTCTGGGCAAGCCTGCGCGAGCTCCTCGGGACGTTCGCTGGTCGGCCGACAGCGCTCCACCGCGTCGACCGGCTCGCGGCGCTGCTCCGGCCGCTAGACGGGTCAGGCGGCCGTCCCGTACGGATCTACCTGAAGCGAGAGGATCTGGCCCATACGGGCGCGCACAAGATCAACAACGCCGTCGGCCAGGCCCTTCTCGCGCAGCGCGCCGGCAGGCAGCGGGTGATCGCCGAGACGGGCGCCGGGCAACACGGCACCGCGACAGCGGCCGCCTGCGCGCTCCTCGGCCTGTCGTGCACCGTCTACATGGGCGCCGTGGACATGGAGCGGCAACGCCCGAACGTCCTGCGCATGCGGGAGATGGGCGCGGAGGTGCGTCCCGTCACGAGCGGCTCGGCGACGCTGAAGGACGCCATCAACGAGGCGATGCGGGACTGGGTCACGAATGTCGAGACGACGCACTACGTCCTGGGCTCGGCGATGGGTCCGCATCCCTACCCGACCATCGTCCGCGACCTCCAGCGGGTCATCGGCGATGAGGCGGCGATCCAGATCTCGGCTGTCGAGGGGCGCCTGCCGGACCTCGTGGTGGCATGTGTCGGCGGAGGCTCCAACGCCATCGGCCTGTTCACCCGCTTCATCGCCGAGCCGGACGTTCGGCTGGTCGCCGTCGAGGCGGCCGGCGAGGGACTCGGGAGCGGCCGCCACGCTGCGGCGCTGGCGCGCGGATCGGTCGGCATCCTGCACGGCGCTCGAACGCTGATGCTCCAGGACCCCGATGGGCAGGTCCTCGAGGCTCACTCGATCTCGGCCGGACTGGACTATCCCGGCGTCGGACCTCAGCTGGCGGCCCTGTTGCAGGCCGGGCGGCTGGAGGTCACGACCTCGACGGATCGCGAGGCGACCGAAGCGATGCGCCTTCTGGCCCGCACTGAGGGGATCCTGCCCGCCCTGGAACCTGCTCATGCGCTGGCGGCCCTGCCACGGACGATCGGCGATGCCGAGGTGGTGCTCGTGGGACTGTCCGGACGCGGCGACAAGGATCTCGGCGCGCTGGAGGCGACCTCGTGATGGGCACCCGTGAGACGCGCGGCTCCGACCGGATCGTGGCCGCCTTCGTGGCCGCCCGCGCCGCGGGCCGTCTGACGCTCGTGCCCTATGTCGTCGCGGGGTACCCCGACGTCGACGGCTCTCATGCCGCCGCGCTCGCCCTGATCGACGCCGGAGCCGATGTGCTCGAGGTAGGCCTCCCCTATTCCGATCCGGTCGCCGACGGGGTCACCCTCCAGCGAGCATCGGCCGCCGCACTCCGGGGCGGCCAGACGCTGGATCGATCGATCGAGCTGGTGGAGCGGATCGCGGCGGCGCGCCCGCACGTGCCGCTGATCGCGATGGGCTACGCGAACCAGCTGCTGGGAGCCGACGATGGCATGACCCTTCTCGCCCGACTTGGGCGGGCCGGCGCCAGCGGGGTCATCGTGGCCGACCTGACGCCCGATGAGGGCGGGCCCTTGGAGGCATCTGCGCGGGCCGCCGGCCTGGCCCTCGTGTACCTCGTCGCCCCGACTTCGACGCCTGGCCGTCGAGCGTCGATCGCGGAACGCACCGGCGGCTTCCTCTATTGCGTGTCGATGGCCGGCATCACCGGGGCTCGTCGATCGCTGCCCGCCAGCGCGGCGCGGCTTGTACGTGGCATGCTGCCGGCCTCTCCCCTGCCGGTCGCCGTCGGGTTCGGCGTCTCGCGACCGGTGCACCTGCGCGCGCTGGCGAAGGCGGGCGCCCACGGGGCTGTCGTAGCGTCAGCCCTGGTCGATTCGCTGGGACCCGACGGGCGCGATCTGGGGGCGCTCGATGCGCTGATGAGGAGCCTCCGGGCGGCCTGCTAGCGGCTCCACGCCGGCGCGCGCGCGTGCTCGACCAGCAGGCGCAGCCCGCTCCCGTCACGGCCCACGATCCAGAGGTCGGGATCGACCAGCGTCTCGTCGAGCGAGTCGAGCTCGTCCGACCGTTCGAAGACGATGCTGCTGCCGTCACCCGACACGCTGACGAGTCCTGCGAAGTCGCCTTCGAGATCCGCGACGCTCTGCGCCTGGCCGCTCGCCACGTCGAAGACGATGAGGTCGCCTGTCTTGTCCGCGCTCATGACGTCACCTCCGCTGACGGAGTAGGCGAACCCGGAACCGTCCGGCAGCCAGGCCAAGCCGTTGATGGTGCTGAAGACGTCGTACGTGACGAGCGGCTCGTCGAGGATGCCGCTCCCCTCAGCCGTGATCCAGATCCCTTCCGACGAGTCGAGGAGGCTTCCCTGGTGGAGGATCTGGTTCGCCGTCTCGCTGGTGGGGCCGCGGGCAAGGAAGAGCACGATGTTGGGTGCGCCCTCCACCTCCTCGGCAAGCAACGAGGCGCCGAAGTCGAGCGGCTCGGGTTCGGCGTCGATCCCGAAGAGGCTGTTGAAGCCGTATGCGTATGTCAGCGTCGACCCGTCGCTCGACCAGCTGGGGCTCCGCGGCTCCCAGATCGCGTCGGGGTGGAAGAGCGCCAGGGTGGGTGCGGTGACGGTCTCACCGGCCCGGACGTCCACGACGCTGCCCAGCGCGAAGTCGCGCCGGTTGCCGGTGATGACCGAC
>JACCXQ010000092.1 GCA_013696945.1 Chloroflexota bacterium
GGGGGCAGCCGATGGCCTCCGCGGAAGGGAGGCTGAGATGCGAACACTCCGGCTCGGCGGCATGCTGGTTGCGAGCGTCCTCTCGCTCGGGATGATCGTCACCCACTCGACCCCTGCGGATGCCCGCAGCACGAGGCCGGTGATCGCCATCCACGGGCTCGATGCAGTGGGTGACCCTGGCGTCTCGTGCGCAGGCACCTGGAACGACATGGAGCGGAAGTTCCACGACTGGGGGCTGCGCGCCCCGTTCATCGAGATCAGCTACTACCGCGGCGACACTGCCTGTGATCACACCATCAACCACCACGGGAGTCACGGGAAGCACTTTGCCTCCGGCCACTACAGCAACGGGAGTCACGGGGCGAACACGGACATCCGACACCTGGGCTACCACCTCGCCTGGTATCTCTACCGCCACTTCACGCGCGACGGTCGAACGGTCGATGTCGTGGCGCACTCGATGGGCGGGCTGATCATCCGCTACGCGATGGGCCAGGTCGCCAACGGACACCCTCGCTTCCCGCCACGGCTGGCGGTCGAGGACGTCGTGACCATGGGGACGCCGCACGGCGGCGCGCGCTGGTTCGCTTGGGCGTGCCCCCACACCCAATGCGACCAGATGGACGCCGGGTCCGACTTCCTGAAGTGGCTCGAGGAACACGCGTGGGAGCCGGACGGCTTCGGCGGGACCGACTGGAGCGCCTTTGGTTCCGATGACGACGACTACGTGGCTGCCGACCGAGCCGTCTTCATGGGTGCCTGCCACAAGGTCTGGTACCTGTCATCGTCGAACATCGAGCATGGAGACTTCCTGCACGTCCGCTCGGGCGATACGGGGGCGAAGAAGACCACGGCCGACGTGAAGCGTCGCAATCGCCCCAACGACTGGGTCACGGACATGACGTCCCACTGGCCTGTCCGACGCGCTTACCTCGCGGCGACGTCCGGAAACTACTGACGGGAGCTACTGGATCGAGGCGGCTGGCGACCGCGTCAGTCGGAGATGTCGCCGCAGACGAGCCACTGCCCGCCCTCGTTCACGACATCGACCTGGCTGTCGATCGTCTGCGCGTCGGCGAACGCCGCGGTCATGCTCTGGAGCGTCTGATCGACGGTCGCATCATCGGCGGGGACGCCCTGTGCCGTCAGGAGCGACCTGACCACGTCGCGCATCTTGGCCGGGTCGACGGCGATGTTCATCGATCCCTTTACCGAGACGACCGCGGTCGTGGCGGTCTGGCTCACGAGCGCCGTCTGCACGTTCGAGAAGCTGATCGTCATGGCGTCGACGATCTGCTGGGGGTTCACGCCGGATGCCGAAGGCCCGAGCGCCGCACCCGGGTTGAACTGCGCCTCGATCTCGGCGCGCTTGGCCGCGCAGACGGCGGTGGAGAGCTGGCTGAACTGCTTGGCCTGGATGAGGCTGATCATCTTGTTGACGGCACCGACGGGGTCCGCGGTGCTACCACCCGGCGCCGCTGCGCTGCAGGCGGTGGCTATGACCAGCGCGACGAGCGCGAGCGTGAGGCGGGAACGCATCTGGTACCTCCGGCGAGTGGATGGGCGAGTGGAGAGCAGGCGTCGCGATGCTACCGGATGGAGCAGGTGCGCGGAACCCCGTCGGCGGCGTCTGCTAGCATTCCGGGCGACCCATGACCGACGCGGCGACCGCCACCACGGCCCCGCTCGCGCCGCCACTACCCACGGGGAACGGGCGGCCGATGATCGAGGTGCGCGACCTGCGCAAGCGGTTCGGCGACTTCGAAGCGCTTCGTGGCATCACGATGAGCATCGATCGCGGAGAGGTCGTCGTCGTGATCGGGCCGTCCGGGTCCGGCAAGAGCACCCTGCTGCGGTGCGTCAACAGGCTCGAGACCCCGGACAGCGGCGAGGTGATCGTGGACGGGACGTCGCTGACCGACCGGCGGATGGATGTGAACACCCTGCGCAAGGACATCGGCGTCGTCTTCCAGTCGTTCAATCTGTTCCCGCACCTGACCGTCCTGCGCAACCTCACGCTGGCACCGATGCGGGTCCGGAAGCTCGACCGTGCCGCTGCCGAAGAGCGGGCCCGCCAGCTCCTGGCGAAGGTCGGCATCCCTGAGAAGGCGGACGCGCGACCGACCCAACTGTCAGGCGGCCAACAGCAGCGCGTGGCGATCGCGCGGGCGCTGTGCATGGAACCCAAGATCATGCTCTTCGACGAGCCGACATCGGCCCTCGACCCCGAGATGATCAAGGAGGTCCTGGACGTGATGAAGGCGCTCGCGAAGGAGGGCATGACGATGATGGTCGTCAGCCATGAGATGGGGTTCGCGAGAGAGGTCGCCGGCCGCGTGATCTTCATGGATCACGGGGAGATCGTTGAGCAGGCACCGCCCCGACAGTTCTTCGAGCACCCCGAACAGGAGCGCACGAAGCGCTTCCTCAATACCATCCTGCGCCACTGACGGTCGCCGCATCGTCGGGGCGTGACAAGTCGGAGGAGGAGTCATGAAGCAGATCGCGACGATCCTGGGCCTGGCGTTGGCCCTGGCCGCATGTACCAGCGGACCGGGCGCGTCCGCGCCAGCCGGCGGCAGCCCCACGCCGCTGATCGTGGAGGGCGTCTCGACCCCCCAGTCGATCAAGGACAAGGGCAAGCTCACCTGTGGCGTCAAGTTCGACGTCGTCGGCTTCGGCTTCCG
>JACCXQ010000068.1 GCA_013696945.1 Chloroflexota bacterium
GCGCCACAGGTTCGGACCGACCGACGCGGGCGTGCGTCGGGCGCCACAGGTTCGGACCGACCGACGCGGTCGCCAGCGACGCCGCACCATCGCACGTCTGCATCCCAAGGGTCCAGTTCGGCCGGCGGAGCACACGGTACGTGCGAGCCGGAGGCACGCCCGGCGCTCCGGCCGGGATCAGAGCACGCTGATCGTCCCCTCGCCGGTCGGTTCGCACCTCACGCGTGCGCCGGGCACTCCCCGCCTTTTCGACGCCCGACCAGCTAGCGCGCAGCGACCGAAACCGCGGTGAGGACCCTCTCCTCGCCACGTGCGGAGATGGTTGACGAGGCGTACAGTGCGCCGCTGTGGCCACGAGCACCATGGTCGGATCGTCCGTACGCGGCTCGCCTCGATGGCTGGTAACTACCCGACTCGCGGTGGCGAGTGCCGCAGGCGTCCTCGGGTTCCTCGCGCTCGTGAGCTGGTGGCGAACGGTGGGCCCAGACAGCGCACGCGGGCCGTTCCCGCCGGATCCGACGATCGCCGGTGGTCTCGGCCTCCTCGGCGGCGCCCTCCTCCTGGCGTTCGCACCCGACCGCGCGCGTCTCGTGGTGCTGGGACTTTCGGTCAGCGGACTTCTCCTCGGCGCGTTCGGAGCGCTTCTTGGCTACACGGTCCTCGGAGAAGTCACGTGTGTCGAGGCTCGTGCCGCCAGCCTGGTGGCTTCCTGGCCCGGTCCTCTTCCGTGCGATGCCCTTCGCGCGAGTCGCACTGTTGGCGACTACCTGCTCGCTGTGGGGCTCGTGTCAGCAGCGGGGATGGGCGTCCTGATCCTGGAACGGCGGCACAGCCAGCCGCGACCATGACCCGGGCCTGTCAGGCGCCGCGGCCTCGCTGGCTGCCAAGATCCGTTGGCGATGGCCGGCCCTCAGAGGAGTACGCAGGCGTTCCCGGGGGGTGCATGCCGCGCCGCCAGTGTCGTCCACAGCTCGCGAGGGGCGACCGGGTAGCGGGCCGCGAGCAGTGGGCCATGTAGTCGGATCACGAGCCGGTTCGCGCGTGTGTCAGCCAGCAGGAGCACGCAACGACTGGATCGATCATCGGCTGCTTTCAGTGCGATCCGGCGGTCGACCGCCTGGAGGTCGCGAAGGCGCGTCTCGGCCTCGATCCGAAGCGGCCCATCGAGACCATCGAGCGTCGCGTCCCACGCCCGGTCGTCGCCGAACGCGAGCGGGACCTCCGTTCGTAGCCGAACGCCGGCCGGCAACCGACGACGGAACCGTTCCAACAGAGCGGCGTGGCCGGCGTCACGAAGCGGCGCCCCTTCAGGAAAGACGCGGCCGGTCAGCCGGAGCCCCAGCAGGCTCGCGATCCGGGAGATGACAAGCAGCGAGGCACCCGGGACCTCGCCGCGCTCCAGCCGTCCGATGTGCGTATGACTCAGGCCGCACGCGGCGCCCAACGTCGCCTGACTAAGCCCAGCGGCGACACGAGCCTCGCGCAGTTCGTCGCCGAGTCCGCGGAGCAGTCGCAAGCCGTTCCTCGTGCCGCGCCCCAGTCGTCGTTCGGCTGAGCTCATGCCAGCATCCTGACCCGACGAGGTTCACGGCGGCTTACCCGCGACTCCATCGGGGCTTCGTCCAGATGGAGGGCGGCGGCGGGGGCGGGGAGCGTGGCGGCGTCGGGAGCTGCCCGCATCACACCACAGGTTCGAATCGACCGACACCGCCCAGAACTTGGGCGTGTCCGCCGCCGAGGCGCACGCCAGAGGTTCGATCTGGCCGTCATCGCACGCGACGCGTTCGAATCGAGTTCTGGTCGATGACCCGCTGGGACGGATCAGCACGAAATGGCCATCCCGCCGGTCACTTCGCACCCCAGAGGTGCCGGAGCCGATGTTGCCGCTGAGCAGAGGTGCCGGGGCGATGTGGCCGCCGAGCAGAGGTGCCTGTGGAAAGCACCGTGCCCGTCAGGCCCCTCCCCCATCAGCAGAACGACGCTGCTCTGCGGCGCTACCCTGCCCGGATGCGGCTGGTGAGCTACCTCGATGGTGGGATCGAGCGCGTCGGGATCGATCAGGGTGGCCGCATCCGGTCGGTCGAGTCGCTCGTACCCGGGGGCCCGCGGACGATGGGCCAGCTCCTCGAGGCCGGGCAGGGCACGCTCGCACGCCTCGACCTCGCGTCGGACGTGCCGCGGTCGGACATCGGCCACCGGATCGAAGATGTCGAGCTGCTCTCACCCATCCCCCGGCCGGGCAAGGTCGTGGCTGTCGGGCTGAACTACCGCGACCACGCGGCGGAGGGAGGTCGCGAGGCACCCGAGGCGCCGGTCCTCTTCGCCAAGTTCCCGACCGCTGTCATCGGTCCCGATGCCGAGATCCGATGGGACCCTGCGCTCACCCAAGCCGTCGACTTCGAGGCCGAGCTGGCGGTGGTCATCGGCCGAGCGTGTCGACGGGTCTCCGCGGCAGCGGCGCTCGACCACGTCCTCGGGTACACATGCCTCAACGACGTCACCGCGCGGGACCTCCAGTTCGCCGACAAGCAGTTCGTCCGCGCGAAGTCGCTCGACACGTTCTGTCCGATGGGTCCTGCCGTCGTGACGCCCGACGAGGTTCCCGACCCACAGGCGCTCGCCATCCGCTGCCTGGTCAACGGCGAGGTCATGCAGGAGGCATCGACCGCCGACATGATCCACGGTGTGGCCGACCTGGTGGCTTTCTGCTCGCAGGCCTTCACCCTCGAACCGGGTGATGTCATCGCCACCGGCACACCCTCGGGCGTCGGCTGGTATCGCGATCCGAAGCGCTTGCTCCACGCCGGAGATGAGGTGGTCGTGGAGATCGACAGCATCGGGCGGCTCAGGAGTGTCTGCCGTGAGGAGCTCGCCGATTAGCCCGGATCGCCTCCAAGCGCCTCCTCGAAGATCGCCAGCGCATGTCGGATCTCGGCCGCTGAGACATCGAGCGGCGGGATCCAGCGGACGACGTTGTGCTCCGCGCCACAGGTCAGGAGGAGCAGCCCGCGGTCAGCGCAGCGGGCGATCACGGCCTCACCGAGCGCACCATCTGGTTCCCGCGAGTCCCGGTCGCGCACGAACTCCACGCCGACCATGAGCCCCGGCCCGCGAACGTCGCCGATCCGTGGGTCGCGCTCCATCAGCTGGCGCAGCCCGGCGGTCAGCTCCTGACCCCGCTCGGCGGCGTTCGCCACGAGCCCCTCGTCATCGATAGTCCGCAGGACAGCAACGCCCGCCGCGCAGCAGACGGGGTTGCCACCGAACGTCGAGCCGTGCGCGCCGACCCCCCACCGCTCCTGGAGCGATCGAGCGCTGACGACGGCACCGAGCGGAAGGCCGTTGGCGATGGCCTTGGCGAGACAGACGACGTCGGGCACGATGCCGGACCATTCGAAGCCCCACATCCGACCGGTCCGCCCGTACCCGCATTGGATCTCGTCGGCGATCAGCAGGATCCCGTGTGCGTCGGCGCGCTCGCGCAGCGCTCGCAGGAACGCGACCGGCGCCGGATCGTAGCCGCCCTCGCCCTGGACCGGCTCGATCAGGAACGCGGCCACGCTCTCCGGCCCCACCTCCTCGAGCAGGCGGTCGAGCGCCTCGAGCGCCAGCTCGGTGGCGCGCGTCTCGTCCCCCTCCCCGAGCCGGTAGATGTCGGGGAACGGCGCGATGAGCACTGACGGAAGCAGGGGTCCGTGGCCGCGCTGATAGTTCGGGTTGGAGGTCGTTGCCGAGAGCGCGCCGTACGTGCGTCCGTGGAACGCGTCCGAGAACGCGATGATCCCCGGACGGCCGGTAGTCCGACGGGCCAGCTTGATAGCCGCTTCGATCGCCTCGGCGCCGGAGTTGGCGAAGAAGACCGAGTCGAGCGGCGGCGGCATGACCGAGGCGATGGCGTCCGAGAGCTCCGTCACCACGTCGATGTAGCCGAGGCCGCTGCAGACATGGACCAACCGCCGCGCCTGGCGCTGGATCGCCTCGGTCACGGCCGGGTGGCGATGCCCCAGGACCGTGACCGCGATGCCGCACGCGAAGTCGAGGTACTCGCGACCGTCGCTGTCGAAGAGCGAGTGGCCGTCGCCATGGCTCCACGTGCGCTGGAAGTAGCGCGCCATGACCGGCGACAGGTGCGGCGCGGTCATCTCAATACCTCCGCCCGCGCTGGCGGTCGATGTCGAAGCGGGCCGTGTCGGCGATGGCCATGACGGCCATCGTGCCAGCCTGCACGGGATCGCTGACGACCAGGTCGGCCGCCTCGGGCACCGAGCCGACCATGTTGAGCGCGACGACCGGGATGCCCGTCTGGCGCAGCTCCCGGACGGCCTGCGTGATGTCGCCGCCCATGATCGCTCCGGCGAGGACGAGGATGTGCGCGCGAGGCAGGTCCGCGACTGCACGCACCGCGGCGGCGATCTGCTCCTCGCCGACGAGCGGGATCGTGTCGACACTGATGCGTTCGCCCCTGAGGTTGTGGCGATCCGCCTCGCTGACCGCACCCAGGTTGACCTGCGCGACCTGCGCCCCGCCGCCGATGACGATGACGCGCTTCCCGAAGATGCTGCCGAGGGCGCTGCGAGCTTCGGCCACCACCACGCCCTCGACGTCCGCGGCGGCGGCTGCTGCAGCGTCCGCGTCCACGTCACGGAACTCCACGTCGATGACCCGCTCCACGCCCGGCTCGCCCTTCGTCGCCGGGAAGACGGTCACCGACGCGATGTCAGCACCGCCCTCGGCGAAGACGCGCAGCAGCTCGATGAGGTCGACGGATGCGGTCGCGCGGACGCTCACCCGCGAGAGGATCCGGCCCGGAGCCGGCAGCAGCAGGTCCGGCATGACCGGCGGTTCGGTGCTCTCGCCGGTTCGTTCGCTCATGACGCGACTATCGCATGCGACGGGTAAGCGCCCGGCTCTGCAACGCGACGGGAACGAACCCACGCCACGGCGAACCTGCCGAGGTGCTCTCCGCGACCGAGGACCCACCGAATACTTGCGGCGCTGGCGGTGACGGGTATCGTCAGCGTCGCCATGACCAGGACCGCCGCCGTTCCCGTGGATGACCGCTCCAGCCCGGCACTCGGTGACCGGGCTCGGATCCGCGTCGGGATCGTCGGCGCGACCGGATACGTAGGCGGAGAGCTGATCCGCTTGCTGGAGCGCCACCCGCGGGCCCGGATCGTCGCGCTACACGGCAGGGAACGGGACCGCGAGCCGATCGCGTCGACCCATGCCCACCTCGGCGGCACGGGCCACGTCATAGACGCGCGGATGCCGACAGATGTCGATGTCATCTTCCTGGCGCTGCCTCACGGGACTTCGTCGACGTTGGTGCCCGACCTCGTCTCGCACGGCACCACCGTGATCGACATGGGCCCCGACTTCCGACTCCGCGATCCGGCCGACTACCCACGTTGGTACGGCTTCGAGCACCCCGCTCCCGAGCTCCTCGCGAGCGCGGTCTACGGGCTGCCAGAGCTGCACCGTGCGCAGCTGTCCGGTCTGGCCGGGCGCTCCCCGGCCATCGTCGGCTCGCCGGGCTGCTACCCCACGGCGACGCTGCTCGCCCTCGCGCCGCTCGCACGCGAGGGGCTCATCGACGATCTCGTGATCGACGCGAAGAGCGGCGTCTCGGGCGCTGGGCGCGAGCCGAAGCCGGACATGACGTACAGCGAGGTGAACGAGAGCGTCAAGGCCTACGGCATCGGTGGCCACCGACACGTGGCGGAGATCGAGCAGGAGCTGGCGGGGATGGATGCCACGGCCTCGGCGCGACCGGTCGACTTCCTCCCCCATCTCGTCCCGATGACGCGCGGGATCCTCTCGGCCTGCCATGTCCGGCCGCGACGCGAGGTGACCCAGGCCGAGCTCGACGCGCTGTACCGAGATGCGTACGCCGACGAGCCGTTCGTGGAGGTGGTCGGTACGCCGCCCAGCACCAAGCAGGTCCTCGGCAGCAATCACTGCCGAGTCCATGTCACGGCCGATCCCCGGACCGGACGCGTCCTGGCCATCGGGGTCATCGACAACCTCGTGAAGGGCGCCGCCGGCCAGGGAGTCCAGGCGATGAACCTCTGCTTCGACCTGCCGGAGGAGGCTGGGCTGAAGCAGCTGCCGCTGGCGCCCTAGGTGGCGACGCCATCGCTCGCACCCCTGGGACCGCTGGCATCGGCGCTGCCGGACGCGTCCAAGGCGGCGGTCCTGCCACGCGGATTCCGCGCCGCCAGCGCGCAGATGGGGATCAAGGTGTCGCGTCGCCCCGATGTCGCGGTCGTCTGCGTGGAGCCCGGCCTGCCCGACGCGGCAGTCGCGGCCGTCTACACGTCGAACGCCGTGCTTGCTGCGCCGATCCTGCTTTCGCGGCGTCACCTCGAGAAGACGGCTCCGCTCGGCGCTGGTGCCTACGGGTGGACCCGCGGGGTCGTCTGCACCGCCGGGTGCGCGAACGCGGCGACCGGTGCCGAGGGGATGGCCGACCAGGAGCGCATCGCGCGGGGGCTCGCGCGTGGGCTCGACACGCAGCCCGAGCGGACGCTGGCCATGTCGACCGGGATCATCGGCACGCGCCTACCGGCCGACCGCCTCTCCCCCGAGATCGCGAGGCTGGCGCGTGAAGGGGCGGCCAGTGACGCTGAGGCGCTCGCCGGAGCCGCCGAGGCGATGCGCACGACGGACAGTCACCCGAAGATCGCGTCGGTCCAGCTGACGCTGCCGGACCAGGCCGGGCAGCCGGTCCCAGTGACCGTCTCGGGGATCGCGAAGGGCGTCGGGATGATCCACCCGCGGATGGCGACGATGCTGGCGATCCTCCTGACCGACGCAGCCGCGGCGCCGCAGGTGCTGCACGCGCTCCTGCGCGAGGTGACGGCGAGGACGTGGGACCAGCTGACGGTGGACGGAGACACGAGCACGAATGACACGTGCTTCCTGCTGGCATCCGGCGCCTCCGCAACCGCGCCGGTCCAGCTCGGCACCGCTGCTGCCGGCTCCCTGCGCGACGCGCTCGAGTCGGTCGCACGGTCGCTGGCGCGTCAACAGGCGGCCGACGGCGAGGGCGCGACCACGCTCATCACGTGCCAGGTGAGTGGCGCGGCCGACGTTGCGGACGCACGAGCGGTCGCTCGGTCGGTCGTGGCGAGCAGCCTGGTGAAAGCCGCGGTCCACGGCCGTGACCCGAACTGGGGCCGGATCGCGGCTGCGGCGGGGAACGCTCGCCTTGCCGACGCCACGATCCTCGAGGCGGCCGGCCTTCCAAGCGACGAGGCACGGCGCCGAGCGGGCGGTCCGGCAACGGTCGATCCGTCACGACTGCGCATCGCTCTCTGCGGTGTCGACGTCTTCGACGGCGTCCCGGTCTCATTCGATCGCGATGCGCTCCGCAGGCTGATGGAGGCGCCGGAGCTGCTCATCCGTGTCGACCTGGGGCTCGGCGAGGGGTCTGGCGAGGCGTTCGGATGCGACCTCACGGAGCGGTACGTGGTCGAGAACTCGGAGTACACCTCGTGAGCGGCCGGACAAGGCCGCTCGTCATCAAGCTGGGTGGCACCACCATCGCCGAGGAGCAGGGCGTCCTCGGCGAGCTCGCGATCCACGCTCGCGAGCGGGACATCGTTCTCGTACACGGCGGCGGGAAGCGCCTGACCGAATGGCTCGACCGCCTCGGCGTGGAGCACCGGTTCCACGACGGGCTGCGCGTGACGGACGACGCGGCCCTGGAGGTCGCGCTCGCGGTCCTGCGCGGCGTCGTCAACGCGGAGCTTGTGGCGGCGCTCCGCTCCTTGGGGGTCGACGCAGTGGGGCTCTCAGGGCTGGACGGTGGGCTGCTCGTCGGGGCGCGTGTGCCGCAGCTCGGACGGGTCGTGTCGGTGAGCGGCGTCCGCGGCGCGATCATCGAAGCGCTCTTCCTGGGTGGATTCGTGCCGGTCGTGGCACCGGTCGCTCCCGACCCGCACGGCGTCATATGCAACGTCAACGCCGACGCTGCCGCAGCGGGGCTCGCCGCTGGGCTCGGAGCGGATCTCGTGCTTCTCACCGACACGGACGGCGTGCGTGGTGCGGACGGGGACCGCGTCGCCACTCTCGTCGCCAGGGACGCGGAGGGGCTCATCGATGCGGGGATCGTGTCGGGCGGCATGATCCCCAAGGTCCGCGCGGCGATGACCGCCCTGGTCAACCCGGATGCGGTGGCGGTCATCGCGGACGGCCGCGCCCCTGATGCGCTGACCCGTGCCCTGACCGACGACACGTTCGGGACGCGCATCCGGCTGGCCGCGGCCGCTGCTCCATGAGCCAGCAAGCAGATCCACCCGGGGCGCCGCCGCTCACCATCCTCGTGGTCGACGACGAGCCGGCGATGGTCGGCGCGCTCGGTGCACTGCTGGGCCGGGCGGGCCACCGGATCGTCGCCGCGTATGACGGCGACGAGGCGCTCCGCAGGTTCGCCGCCGACGGTCCGGACCTCGTGCTGCTCGACCTGGCGATGCCCGGGACGGACGGCGCCGAGGTCTGCCGCGCGATCCGCGCGCGGGGAAGCACGCCGATCATCATCGTCACCGGCGAGCGTGATCGCTCGGCTCTCATCGAGCTGCTGGACCTGGGGGCGGACGACTACGTCCGCAAACCATTCCGCTCGGACGAGCTGCTCGCGCGCATCCGCGCCGTCATGCGCCGCACGAGCGCTCCTGGCTCGCCGGTCGGCGGCCCGGATGCCACGATCGGCGATGGCAGCTGGGAGCTCGACCAGCCCCGACACCAGATCCGATGGCGCGGACATGGCCTCGCGCTGACGCCGATCGAGTTCCGGCTCCTTAGGGCCCTCGTGACGCGGCTCGACGAGGTAGTGGACCACGCCGACCTCCTGGCCGCGGGCTGGCCGGACGTGCCCGACCCGGATCCGCTCTGGCTGAAGCCGCACCTCGCGCGGATCCGCATGAAGCTCGGCGAGGTCAGCGCACCGATGCCGGTCGCCGTGCGCGGGGTGGGGCACCGGATCGCGGCGACCGACCAGGCGTAACCCGGTCGCTACCCATCCGAAACCGCGCCGGCGCTGACCTGGGCGCGGAGTCGGCCTACCGTCGCTCGTGAGCGCGGCGCGACGGTCTTGCCGTTCCCGCAGCGATCCCTGCCACCTACGACGTGAGGTCCGCCATGAACCCGATGCGATCAGCCTGGCTGCCACCGCCGGATCCTGCCGGCCCCGTGACCTGCGTCGCCTGCGGCTGCCGTCTCCTCGAGGTCGAGAGCTTCGACGGCGTCGCGTGGCGCCACTTCCCATCGCTGCATCCCGGACGCGACGCCCGAGGGGACCGTCCGGTCTGCGTCGACGCGATCCACGACCGAACGGGCATGCCGCTCCGAGAGCCGCTTGACGAGGGACTGTTGCCAGACCCGCGGAGCGCCGCGGCCGCCTGACGCCGAAGACCCGCGCCCGACCACTCGGCTAGGGGGCGATCGCCTCCAGCTCGAGCACGAACTGGGTGCCCCTCGGCAGCCGTTCGTCCACGCGGAGGTCGCCACCCATCGCCCGCGCCAGGCGCCGCGCCGCGAAGAGGCCGATACCGGCTCCGCGTGGTGAGTCGTCGAGCCGCACGAACGGCTCGAAGATGCGTTCGCGCCACTCCTCGGGGATGCCCGGCCCGTCATCGGTGATGGCCAGGTACGCGCGGTCCGCGACCCGCCACCCATAGAGGTCGATCCGCCCGTTCACCGGCGCGTACTTCGATGCGTTCTCCAGCAGGTAGCCCAGCAGTCGTCGGATCAGCTCACTCGATCCACGCGCGCGCAACGGCCGCTCGACGAAGTCAGTGGCGAGCCGGTGGCGGCGGAAGAGCGGAGCGAGCTCGCGCGTCGTTTCCTCGACGACCGCGGTGAGGTCGACCGGGCCCAGCTCGATCGCCCCGGACGGGAAGACGCGCAGGCTCTCGAGCACCGAATCGACGGCCTGGTCCAACCTGTCCACCTGCTGGAGCGCCTGACGCTCCCACTCCTGGGCGTCGGGTTGCTCACCAGCCTGCGCGCGGCCGCCCAACAGCTCGACGTACGCACGCACCACTGCCAGCGGCGTCCGCAGCGAGTGCGTGACGACGGCGACCAGATTCGCGCGTGCCTCGTCGATGGCGCGAAGGCTCTCGATCTGCGCCTCGGCTTCGCGCTGCAATCGCCCTTTCTCGACGATCCCGGCGAGCAGCGCGGCGAGGGTCTCGAGGAATCGGACGTCGCCGCGCCGGAAATGGCGCTTCCGGATGGTCTGGACGTTGAGCACGCCGATCACCTGGTCATTCCAGACGAGCGGCACCGAGCACATCGACGTGTGCGGCTGATCCAGGCCGGTGATCCATGCGAAGCGCGGATCCTGGCGGATGTCATCGCTGACGATCGGGACCCGCGTCTCGGCCACGATCCCGGTGATCCCCTGCCCCAACCGCAGCCGCGCCCGGCCGATCCACTCGCGAGCGAGCCCGTTGGTGGCGGCGAGGGTCACGCCGGTCCCGTCGCGATCGGTCAGGTAGAGCGAGCAGACATCCGCCTCCGCTGCATCGCGCGCCCGATCGACGACGGTGACCATCAGCTCGTCCCACGTGCGCGTCGAGGCGGCGAGCCGCGCTACCCTCGCCACGAACGTGAGCTCGTCGAGCCGGCGCTGGAGGGCATCACCACTCCGCTTCGGACGCGGGCCTGGCTTCGATGTCTCGACCATCGCCCCGATGGTGCGTGCGCCCCGACGCGCGGTCAACTGCGGCAGGTGGGACGAGCAACGACAAGGTGGAACGAGGGCGCTTGACGGACGGGGGACGATCGGGTGGTCGAGCGAGGAGCAAGGAGGACATCAGCGATGGCGAGCGATCTGACGGTCAGCCTCGAGGACCGGCCGGGGACATTGGCGCAGTTGGGCGAGGTGCTCGGCAACGCCGGCATCGAGTGCGGGGAGGATCGTGAGGTCGAGATGGTCTCGATCGTCGACCAGCCCGGCGAGATGGGGCGACACCTCCGACGCGTGGCCGACGCCGGCGTCAATGTCGACCTCGCCTACCTCGCCACGAACACGCGCCTGGTCCTCGGAGCGGACGATCCCGACGGCCTCCGGCGGGCGCTGCACGGCTAGGAGGCGCGACGGGCGGCGTACGATAGGGTCCTCCAGGAGGACCCGACCATGACCGAGACACTCGAGC
>JACCXQ010000156.1 GCA_013696945.1 Chloroflexota bacterium
CACCTCTCCAGGGGCCTGGGATTCAGCCGCGAGGACCGTGACACGAACGTCCGGCGCATCGGTTACGTGGCCGGCGAGGTCGTGCGTCATGGCGGCATCTGCGTGGCGAGCGTCGTCAGCCCGTACCGAGCGACGCGCGACGAGGTCCGCGACATGGTCGGGCCTGGGTTCATCGAGATCTTCGTCGACACGCCCATCGAGGTCTGCGAGGCACGCGACGTGAAGGGCCTCTATGCGCAGGCTCGTGAAGGGACGCTGGAGCGGATGACCGGCGTGGACGATCCATACGAGCCGCCACTCCATCCGGAGCTGGTGCTCACCACCACCGACACCACCCCGGAGGCCAACGCGGAGCGCGTGCTCAGGCTGCTCGAAGAGCGCGGCGTGCTCGAACCAGCACCGCATGTCGCCGAATCCATGGCGGATCTGATCTGAGTGACGCCGTTTCCTTCGAACCCATCACCCACATGATCGAACTGCGCTGCGGGCCTGGGCACGCCTTCGAGGTGTATGTCGACCGGATCAGCGAGTGGTGGCACCCTGACTACACGGCGCGCCCGTAGACGCTCCGGTCAGTGACCATCGAGCCTTGGGTCGGCGGACGGGTGTATGCCACACACAAGGATCTCGGCGACCACGAGTGGGGCGAAGTCATCGTCCTGGAGCCCGGCCGCAGGATCGTCCACACCTCCACGCTGGCACAGACATCGGAGCACCCCTCAGAGGTCTCGGTCTCGTTCGTGCCGCGAGACGCAGGCTGTACCGTTCGTTTTCGAGCACGGCGGCTGGGACCGGGGCAACGCCGCCTTTCGCTCGAAGTTCACCGACTGGCCGCTCATCCTGGCCCGTTTCGCCGCCCTTGCGGACGCGGCGGCGGCATCGCCGGTGGTGGATCACCCGCCGGGCTGAGCGCCTCGCCCCGAGGTGCGTGCTCCGGCTCCTCGATGAGCACGGCGTGCCGTCCCAGGCGGCATGCCCTCCCGGTGGGTCTATCGGACACTGAGGGGCCTTTCGATGGCTAAGGTGCCCGCCCCGTGGGTCGCACGGCCGATGACGGGCCTCGGAGAGGGGGTCCAGGCGCTTCTTGACCGATAGGCCCACGCCGTGAGCACGGCGGCATCTCGCACCCCTGCCCGGCGGCATCTCGACCCACGGCAGGCGGTTTCTCGAGACACGGCGCGGCGGTCCCGCGGCTGGCTCGGGTAGGCTGGACCGGTGCAACCGCTGCTCGATGAGCTTGGCCGTCGCCACGGGATCCGGCCGCAGGAGGGACTCCAGATCCTGTCCTGGCCGAGGCTCGTCACACAGCCCTTCGACCCGGGTATGGCGCTGCTGATCGTCCCGGACGGGGATGCCGCTGGTGTGGACGGCGCACCGATCCCCGGTCGCCACGGGCACGGGGCCGACCCGGTCGCTCTCCTCCGCCGCCTGTACCCACCCGAGCACCGGCTGTTGGGCGTCGAGGACGCCCCGGACGTCGAGCTGGCCGACGTGGATGCCGCGACGCTCGTCGCGAGGACCTGGCTCGTCCCACCTGTCCCCGGTGTCGAGGCTCTCGCCAGCCCGCACGGTCTCCCCTGGCTGGTGGCCCGGCTGCGCGCCCCGGATGGCTGCCCATGGGATCGCGAGCAGGACCATCTGACCCTTCGGCCGTATCTGCTCGAGGAGACGTACGAGGTCTACGACGCGCTCGACGCCGGTTCGACGCCGGCGCTCGCGGAAGAGCTTGGCGACCTGCTCCTCCAGATCGTGCTCCACGCGCAGTACGGAGCGGAGGCTGGCATCTTCGACCTGACCGATGTCTACCGCGAGGTGATGGCCAAGATCATCCGCCGCCACCCGCACGTCTTCGGCGACGTCGAGGCGCGGACCGCGACAGACGTCATCCGCAACTGGGAGCGCATCAAGGCGGACGAGCGGGGCGAACGATCCGATGCCGACGCCGGCGCGCCGACGCCCACCTCCGACCCGCACATGCCGGCAGCGTTCGCCGGGCTTTCGAGGTCCCTCCCCGCCCTCGCCTATGCCTCGGAGATGCAGGGCCGCGCGGCCGGTCTGGGCTACGACTGGCCCGACATGGAGGGCGTCATCGACAAGATCGCGGAGGAGGCGGTCGAGCTGCTGGGCGCCACCGACGAAGCGGCGCGTCGCGAGGAGTTCGGTGATCTCCTCTTCGTCGTCGTCAACCTGGGCCGGAAGCTGGGTGTCGACGCGGAGGCTGCGCTCAGAGCGGCAAGTCGGAAGTTCGCGTCGCGATTCGCCAGGGTGGAGCGGATGGCCGGGTCGGACGGTGTGCAGCTGCGCGCGCTGGGTCTCGACGAGCTGGACGAGCTGTGGCAGCGGGCCAAGTCGGACGAGCGTGCGGAGCTACCTGACCCCGGCGATCGAGAGCCGCTCGTTCGGGAGCCCCGGTGAGCATCGGAGCCGGGCCGCGCGTCCGCGCCGACGGTCGTACCCCCGGCCAGCTTCGTCCGGTCTCGATGTCACTCGACGTCCAGAAGTGGGCGGCCGCTTCATGCCTCATCCGGATGGGTGACACGCATGTGCTCTGCGCGGCGACGGTCGAGGACCGCATCCCGCCGTTCCTGCGCGGCAAGGGCGTCGGCTGGGTGACGAGCGAGTACTCGATGCTCCCCGCCTCGACATCGGAGCGGACCCAGCGCGAATCCGTGAAGGGCCGGCCGGGCGGCCGCACGCATGAGATCCAGCGGCTCATCGGGCGCGCCCTGCGGGGCGTGATCGACACGGCCGCGCTCGGCGAGCGCACCATCACCATCGACTGCGACGTCCTCCAGGCCGACGGCGGCACGCGAACGGCGTCCATCACGGGCGGCTACGTCGCGCTTGCCGTGGCGCTCCGCCGGCGCGGACTTGAGCGCGCGCTGACCGCCGGCATCGCGGCCGTCAGCGTCGGGATCGTCGACGGGATGCCGTTGCTCGACCTGGACTACTCCGAGGATTCGCACGCCGAGGTCGACTTCAACGTGGTCGGCACGGACGCCGGTGCGTACGTCGAGGTCCAGGGCACTGCCGAGGGGAAGGCGTTCGACCGGGGCCAGATGGACCAGCTCCTGGGGCTGGCGGACGTCGGGTTGCAGCTGCTCTTCGAGGCACAGCGACAGGTCATCGAGGGAGCCACCATCCGCCGGTGAGGGCCGATGACGGTGGCGAGCGGCGTCTGCTCGTCGCGACGCGCTCGCGGCACAAGCTGGACGAGCTCCGTGCGCTCCTCCGCCTGCCCAACGCCCGCCTCCTCAGCCTCGATGAGATCGGCGTCGATGACGAGGCGATCGAGGACGCGGCCACGCTGCGGGGCAACGCGATCCTGAAGGCTCGCTTCTACGCCGGGCTCTCCGGCCTTCCCACCCTCGCCGACGACTCAGGTCTCGAGGTCGATGCGCTCGATGGCGCACCTGGCGTTCGCACGAAGCGCTTCGCCGGCGAGTCGGCCACCGATGCCCAGAACAACGCGCGGCTCCTCCAAGTCCTGGGCGACCTGCCTGCCAATCGCCGTGGGGCGCGCTACCGCTGCGTCCTCGCATTCCTGGATTTGGACGACCGGTCGGGCCGCGAGCAGCCCTGGGTGACGACCCGGACGGGCACGTTCGAGGGCCGGATCGCACGCGAGCCGCGCGGCACGGCCGGGTTCGGCTACGACCCCATCTTCGAGCCCGCGACCGAGCCACCGGGTGG
>JACCXQ010000179.1 GCA_013696945.1 Chloroflexota bacterium
GCCGGCCGACCGGTGGACATCGGTGGTCGTTCGCTGTACCTCGAATGTCACGGCGAGGGAACGCCGACCGTCATCCTCGAGGCGGGCCTCACGGGCGATCACCGAACATGGGAGAGGGTCGTCCCGGCGCTATCCGAGGACACTCGGGTGTGCAGTTATGACCGCGCGAACATCCGACCCAGCGACCCCGCTCCCAAACCCCGAACGACCCTGGACATGGTCGAGGATCTCGATGCCCTGCTTGCGGCGGCATCGGTCGAGCCACCGTACGTTCTGGTCGGTTTCTCGTTCGGCGGTCTTGTGACCCAGCAGTACGCAGCCACGAATCCGGACGATGTCGCGGGCATCGTGCTGGTCGAGTCGAACCACCCGGAGGAGGCGCAGCAGTTCGAGGAGCACCTGACACCCGAGCAGATCAGCCTTGACCGCGAAGAGGTCCAGTCCAATCCGGAGGGGGTCGACGTCTTTGCGAGCCTCGAGCAGGTCCAGGCCGCGGGACCCATGCCCGAGGTGCCGCTCGTCGTGGTCACGGCGGGACGCAGCGAGGGCTGGCCGCCCGGGTGGGATCCACAGATATTCGACGCCCTCCGCGCCGAACAGCAGGAGGAGCTCGCCGGGCTCGTCCCGGGCGGCCGCCAGGTCATCGCCGAAGAGAGTGGGCATCACGTGCCAGCCGAACAGCCGGCCGTGATCATCGAGGCGGTCCGGTCAGTCATCATGGCGGGCGGCTGAACGCGCCGGTGAAGAGGAGCGCGCGATGGCGGCCTTCATCGTCGAGCTCCACGTGCCCGGCGTCCGTGAGGTCGCGGCGCGCGAGCTTTACCGTCGGGCGCGTCGCGCCTCGGCCGAGGTCACCGTGGAAGGGACGGCCGTGACGTGCGTCGGCTGCTCCCTGGCCCCAGATGACGAGGTGTGCTTCCTCCGCTTCGAGGCAACGTCATCGGAGGACGTCCGACAGGTCAGCATCCGCGCCGAGCTCGACTCGGCGCGGATATGGAGACAGCTGGAAGTCGCCGGCTGACGGGCCCGCGGACGACTCCCTCAGTACTCCACGAGGCGCCGCACAGCATCGGCGATCCGGTCCGGGCTGGGCATGAACCACTCCTCCAGGGCGTGGTTGTACGGGACGCCGGGGACGTCGGGGCCGGTCACGCGCATGACGGGTCCGTCGAGATCGTCGAACGCCTCCTCGGCGATCATGGCCGCGATCTCCGCGCCGTAGCCGCCGAACCGGTTGTCCTCGTAGACCACGACGCACTTGCCAGTCTTGCGGACGCTCGAGAGGATCGTCTCGCCGTCGAGCGGGCGGAGCGTGCGCACGTCGACCACCTCGACGCTCGCCCCATCGGCCTCGAGCAGCTCGGCCGCCTCGAGCGCGTACTGGACCATCAGACCGTAGCCGACCACTGTGACGCCACTCCCCTCATGCACCACCTTCGCCTCGCCGAGCGGGACCGTGTAGTCGCCGTCAGGCACCTCGCCGCGGACCGACCGGTACATCTTCTTGTGCTCGAAGAACAGCACCGGGTCGTCGTCGCGGATGGAGCTCCGTAGCAGGCCACGCGCGTCATGCGGCGTGGACGGGATGACCACCTTCAGGCCGGGCACATGGGCGAAGAACGCCTCGACCGACTGGCTGTGGTAGAGCGCGCCGTGGACGCCCCCGCCGTACGGCGCCCGGATGGTGATGGGGCACGTGAAGGCACCGTTCGAGCGGTAGCGCATGCGCGCCGCCTCGCTCACGATCTGGTTGAACGCGGGCATGATGAAGTCGGCGAACTGGATCTCCGGGACCGGCCGCAGCCCGTTGACGGCCGCGCCGATCGAGGCGCCGATGATCATCGATTCGGTCAGCGGCGTGTCCAGGACGCGATCGCCCCCGAACTCGTCGAACAGCCCGTCCGTGGCGAGGAATACGCCACCCTTCTTGCCCACATCCTCGCCGAGCACGATGATCGCCTCGTCGCGGCGCATCTCCTCGCGCAACGTCTCGCGGATCGACTCGATGAGCGTCATGACGGCCATCGTCAGCTGCCCGACTCGTCGCGCAGCGGTCCGCCGTCGCCCATGAAGCGCTCGGACCGCCAGAGCGGGTCGTCCATGCGCGCCGGCGGTGCGTCCGCGTACACGTGGAGCTGCGCCGTGGCCGGATCCGGGTCGACCTGCGCTTCCGCCCAATCCGTGGAGTCCTCCACGACCTTGCGCGACTCCTCCAGGATGCGCGCCTCGGCCGCCTCATCGAGGATGCCCGCCTCGCGCAGCTGGTCGCGGAAGCGCGGCAGCGGGTCGCGTCCCTTCTCCGACTCGAGCTCGTCCGCCGACCGGTACTTGGTCTGCTGGTCGTCCGACGAATGCGCGGTCATCCGCGTGACCTTGGCCTCGATGAGCGTGGGGCCTTCGCCGGAGCGCGCGCGCTCGATGGCGTCCCTCCCCGCGCGGTAGCAGGCGAGCACGTCGACCCCGTCGCAGATGACGCCCGGCATCCCGTAGCCCGCGCCACGGACCGCGATGTCCTCGACGGCCGACTGGAGGCTCATCGGCACGCTGATGGCGTAGCCGTTGTTCTCGACCACGAAGATGACCGGCAGCTTATGGATGCCCGCGAAGTTGAGCGCCTCGTGGAAGTCGCCCTGGTTGCTCGAGCCCTCCCCGAGATAGGTGATCGCGACCTGGCCCGTCTTGCGCAGCTTGGCGGCGTAGGCGATCCCCGTCGCGTGGAGGACCTGCGTGGCGACCGGCGAGCTGACCGACAGGATATTGCGATCGGCGATGCCGTAGTGGCCGGGCATCTGGCGGCCGCCGGAGCTGGGGTCGACGCCCCGTGCGAACTGGGCCAGCATGATCTCTCGCGGCGACATCCCGAACGTGATGAGGCTGGCCACCGAGCGGTAGTACGGGACCATCCAGTCGTGGCCCTTGCGGAGCCCGTACGCGATGGCGACCTGCGCGCCCTCGTGGCCCTGGCCGCTGATGACGAAGGGGATCTTGCCGGCTCGGTTGAGGATCCACATCCGCTCGTCGACGGCGCGCGTGATGGCCATCAGCGTATACATCTCGATCAGGTCGTCCGGGGTGAGCCCGAGGTCCGAGCCCAGGGCGGACGTGGTCTCGGTGGCCATCAGAAGTTGATGCTCCGGCCGTCGACCGCCAGCGCTGCCTCGCCGAGCCCCTCGGACAGCGTGGGGTGCGGGTGCACGGCCGCTCCCAGCTCCCAGGCGGTCGCCTCGAAGAGCATCGCGGCGCTGGCTTCGGCTATCAGGTCGGTGACGTGCGGCCCGATCATGTGGACCCCCAGGATCTCGTCCGTCTCGCGGTGCGCGATGACCTTGGTGAAGCCCTCCGTGTCACCGCCGATGAGCGCCTTCCCGACGGCTCCGAAGGGCACCTTGCCTACCTTCGTGGGCAGGCCGTCGCGGTCGCACTCGGCCTGGCTGAGGCCGATCGAGGCGATCTGGGGCCGGCTGTAGGTGGCGCGGGGCATCTTCACGTAGTCGACCTTCTCGGCTTCGGCGCCGACGATCGAGTGGACCGCACAGATACCTTCGTGGGCCGCGACATGGGCCAGCCAGAGCCCGCCGATGATGTCGCCGATGGCGTAGAGGTGCGGCTCGGCGGTTCGCATCCGGTGGTCGACCAGGACCATCCCCTTCTCGACCTTGGCGCGGGTGTTCTCCAGTCCCACCCCGTCGGTGTTGGCGGCGCGGCCGGTGGCGA
>JACCXQ010000187.1 GCA_013696945.1 Chloroflexota bacterium
AAGGACGTGATGATCGCGCTGGGGATGGCACGGGAGCTCGGTGTCGCGATGCCGGTCGCGGCGCTCGCGGCGCAGCTGGAGAACGGGCTCGTGGCCGCCGGTCATGGCGACGACGACGTTTCGGCGCTGGCGCGCGCCATCCGAACCTGGTCCGGCATGTGATCCCCCGTGGGAGCGGAGATGACGGTGGCCGCATCTGTCGCCGCCCGCTCGCCCTTCCCGCCCTTCTCGCCGCGCTCGTCGTCGCACTTCTCTACTCCTGCGGTCCACTCGGAGCGACCCAGCCGTCGGCGACGCCGCTCGATTCCGGCATCCGCGGCTCGGTCCGGCTCGGCCCGACGTGTCCCGTCGAGAGGCGCGACTTGCCCTGCGTGACGCCGTACGTCGCGGTGCTCGTCATCCTCGATGTCGATCAACGCGAGGTCGCGAGAGTGACGTCCGCCGCGGAAGGACGTTTCGAGGTGGCGCTTGCACCGGGCGACTACACGGTCACGCCGACGCCCGGTGGCGATCCGTTCCCGACCGCCCCGCCTCGGGCCGTGACGGTCATCCCCGGGTCGTTCGTCGAGATCCAGATCGACTACGACACCGGGATCCGCTGAGCCTCACTCCGCGAGCGAGAAACCGACCTCGATCTCGACGACGATCTCCGCCGAGCCTTCCGAGACGGGCGTGTCGGCGGCGGCCATCTCGGCACGCATCCCCATCATCGGTCGAGGGTCGCCCGATGGCGCGCCCTCCGTGATCCAGAGCGGTGCTCCGAGCTTCACACCCGCGGCTCGAGCCAGCACCTCCGCCCGCGCTCTGGCCGCGGCCATCGCAAGAGAGCGAGCTTCCGATTCGGCCCCCGACGGGTCGGCCAGGCCCAGCGAGACGCTGCCCAAACCGGTCGCTCCGGCGCCTACCGCGACGTCGATGACTGGCCCGAGGTCCTCGATCCGGCGGAACCGGACGAGCAGTGACTGGGTCGCGCGGTATCCCGTCAGGAGCGCGCCGCTCTCGCGATAGTCGTAGACAGGGTCGAGCGTGATGGCCTGCGTGGTCCGGTCGCCAGGGTCGATCCCCCGTTCGGTCAGCGCGCCGATGACCCGTTGCATGCGTTCACTGGCGGCCGATTGCGCGTCCGAGGCGCTCGGTGCGGTGATCTCGACGGAGACCGTGACCATGGCCTGGTCGGGGCGACGGTTGACGCGCCCGATGCCTCGGACGGTGATGGCGCGCGGCGGCTGGTCAGGCATCTCGGCCAACGGGCGTCATGGGGCTGGGGACGCGGTCGGGAAGCGCGTGACGGCGCGTTCCATCAGCGCGAGGGCCGGCTCCAGGATCTGCTCCCCGGTCCGACCGTCCTTGGACACGTCGATGTACAGCTCCACGCCGTCCTTCAGTACGGTCACCGTGACGGTACCGCCGAAGATGATCACGTAGGCGCCATCACCCATCGCCGGGATGGTGCGGACGGCGTTCCCGAACGTCTCACGGCGACGGGCGAAGCCGAGCGGCGTCTGTACCGTCTTGATGACCGTCACCGCCACGCGGCTGAGCGGCTTGTCAGTGGTGTAGATGCAGCTCGCGGCCGCTCCACCCGACGTCTCCTGGGGGGCGCGCGTCGTGGATTCGGACAGGACGGTCCTGACCTCGCCGTCGGTCAGCAGGGAACAGGGATCGACCGGTGGCGGCTGCCCGTAGAGTGGGCTGGTCGCGGCCGGGGTCGGGCTGGCTCCCGGGGGCAGTGACTCCCCCGTGCTCGCCGCGGCCGACGGGCTTGACCCCGGGCCGGTGGCGTTCGGCGGCGCGGCGGTGCAGGCGAGCGCCAACGAGACGACCACCCCGAGGACGCCGAGCCGGGGGGCGCCCGCTGTCCGGCGCGCGAACCACTCGTTGGAGGACATGCGGCGCGGAGTCTACTGCGGGGGCGCTCGCGGCACCCCTTCGGCGACCCCGCGCCTCCTCCCGCCTTAGAGGATGGACACCTGCCTCACACCCACTCCCGACCCGACGAGGAGGACGTGGACGCCCGCCGGGGGCGACACCGTGAGGTCGCCCGTGAAGCGCGCCCGGTTCGTGAGCAACGTGCCGTCGGGCACCGATGCCCGGACGCGGACCCTCAGCGTCACCTCGTCGGCAGTAGCCGCCGGGACCGACCCGAGCGACCACACGACCATCCCGGTGGCCGGATCGTAGGACCCTCCATCAGAAGCTGCAACGAAACTCAGCCCCGCGGGGAGCTCGTCGCTGATGCGCGCATGACGCGACGCGGCTGGCCCCACGTTCTGGTAGGAGATCCGATAGGTCAGGGTGTCCCCGGGTCGACTCGTGCGTGGCCCGCTCTTCTGGATGGCGACGATCGGGTCGGCCGAGATCGTGGCTCGGTACACGTCGAAGCCGCGGATGATGTCGGCGGCGTAGATGTACCCCTTGTACTCACGCCCAGACCACGTGTCGGCGCCCGGCTGGATGTTCCATGCAAGCG
>JACCXQ010000209.1 GCA_013696945.1 Chloroflexota bacterium
GGTCGCGTCCCATCGCGCAGCCGGGTGCGGCCAACGGCAGCGGTGCCGGATCCAACGGGTCCGCCGGTGGGACAGCCGGATCCACGGGCGGCGGAGCCATGCGGGAGGCAAGGATGCACGTCGGAGCGACCGATCCCGCATCCACCGTCCGGTTCGAGGTCGTGCTCAAGGTGCCCGGCCGCGCGGAGCTGGACCGGTTCCTGGCGGGCCTCACAGACCCTGCCTCGCCCGATTACCGACGCTACCTGCGCCCCGACGAGTTCGGCGCCCGCTTCGGGCTCTCCGATGCCCAGATCGCACGCGTCGAGGCATGGCTGAGAGGCTCCGGCATCGATGTCGTGGGCCGGGACCGCGAGCGGACCCATCTGAAGGTGCGAGGGACCGTGGCACGCGTCAACTCACTCCTCGGCGTGCAGCTCCAGGACCATCTCGATGCGACCTACGGCGCGTATCACGCTCCCGATCGTGCCCCGCGCATCCCGAGCGCGATGCGCGACGCTGTCGAGGGTGTCGCAGGTCTCGACACGACCCCCCAGATGCGCCCGATGTTCCGGCCGCCACTCGCCGACGTCCCGATCGGTGGCCTGAAGCCGAATGACGTCGCGCTTGCCTATGACATCGCGCCGCTCCGCGCGGCCGGGCTCGACGGCACCGGCCAGACGGTGGCCATCGTCTCGTTCGACACGTTTCTCGAGAGCGACGTGGCGGCGTTCGACGTGCAGGCCGGCATCACCGGGCCGCCCGTCGAGAAGGTCTTCGTGCCCGACGACTACGTCCCGGTCCGCGGCGAGGGGACCGGGGAGGTGAACCTTGACATCGACGTCATCCGCTCGGTCGCGCCCGGTGCCGACATCCTCGATTACGAGGCACCGAACGGGCAGGGATTCGCGCCGGTCATGTCGGCCATCCTCGAGGACGCTCGAGTCGACATAGTGTCGATCAGCTGGGGACGCTGCGAGGCGGACAAGGATCCGGTCGGCCGAAGCTTCGACGATCTCCAGTTCGACCTGGCGTTCAGCCGCGGCATCAGCATCTTCGTCGCCAGCGGCGATCTGGGCGCGTACGGCTGCAACGGGCAGCTCTTCGAGGGCGACCTGCGCATCACGCCCGACTATCCATCGGCCAGCCCGAGCCTGATCAGCGTGGGCGGCACGTTCCTCTGGGTCCGCGAAGACGGTAGCTACTTCGCCGAAGCGGCCTGGGAGGGCGCGTTCTCCGCTGTCGGCACGGGCGGTGGGCGGAGCGCCAACTACCCGCGCCCGGCGTGGCAGACGGGCCTGGGTGTCGACATTTCCCCGGGTGCCCCGCGCCAGGTGCCCGACGTGGCCGGCCCGGCCGACCCCGAGAGCGGCTTCATGACCGTCTACACCGGCATCGGCGAAGGCGCGCCGTCGCTCAAAGTCCAGGGCGGGACGAGCGCCTCGGCACCGTTCTGGGCAGGCTCGATGCTCCTCGTCCGGCAGCTCGCCGAGCAGCAGGGCGTCGGTCCACTCGGTGCGCTAGGGCCACTGCTGTACCAGCTGGCCGCACTGCCACCGACGTCCCCGCCCATATTCCACGACATCGTTCTTGGCGGGAACCTCGTCGACGCCGCGGGGCCAGGCTACGACCTGGCGACGGGCCTGGGGACGCCGGACGTCACGGCACTCGCGAACGCGATCGTGGGGGCCCTAGCCGCGGCTCCCTGACCTTCACAGCATCGTCGTCAGGGCGTCGTCAGGGCGGTGTGGCCGTCGGCCGACCGAGACCGGGCGACTCTTTCGGCGGGTCGATGCCCGGGATGAAGCGCGGCGCTCCAGCCGCATCGAGCGAGAGCACCCGCAACGGATCGATCCGCTCCCGGACGAGCGGCGGGTAGCCAGCGTCGCTGACGAACTCACCGGCCACCTTCATCCACGGCCCATCCGTCCGGATCATCTCGTAGTGCAGGTGGCAGCCGCTGGCGTTCCCGGTGGCGCCCTCGTAGCCGATCACCCGGCCGCTCTTCACCCGCTGACCCACCTCGACGGCCACGTCCGAGAGGTGCGCGTAGACGCTCCGGTACCCGTTGCCGTCGTCGATGACGACAGTGATCGACAGGTAACCCTCTGAGCCTCGGCGGTCGATCCGCGCGAAGTAGGCGTCGAGCGGCTCGCTGAAGGCCATCTGTTCGGCCGCCCGGCGGCCGGCCGCCAGGACGATCCCGTCGTGCGCCGCCCGGATGCGGTCGCCGCAGAACGTGGTTACGTCGAGGCCTTCGTGGATGCGTTGGTCGTCTACCACGAGGAAGCCTTCATCGCGCGGCGCGAAGAACGAGCTGATCCGGCCGCGACGCAGCGGCCAGTGATAACCGGTGAGGGCCTCTGGTTCAGCCGACCGGGGCGCATCGGGC
>JACCXQ010000328.1 GCA_013696945.1 Chloroflexota bacterium
GCCTCGAGGTGCGCCGTGCGCGCACGGCCTTCCGCCTCTCCGGCGCGCGAGACCGCCTCGGCGACGCGCTGCTCGGCCTCCTTGATCGACGCGAGCGTCGACTCGAACTCCTGCTGAGCGTGCGAGAGCCGCGATCGGGCATCCTCGACCAGCTCGGTCGACAGTCCGAGCCGTTCGGCGATGGCGAATGCCTGGCTCGTGCCCGGAAGCCCTATCGTCAGCCGGTAGGTAGGGCTGAGCGTCTCGAGGTCGAACTCGACCGACGCATTGCGTGCCTGCGCGGTGTTGTGGGCGTACGTCTTGAGCTCCGCGTAGTGCGTGGTGGCAGCGACGAGCGCGCCCGCCCGGATGAAGTGGTCAAGCAGCGCCTGCGCCAGTGCCGATCCCTCGGTCGGGTCGGTCCCGGCGCCGAGCTCGTCGAGCAGCACGAGGCAGCCCGGGCCGGCCTCCTCGACGATCCTCACGATGGAGCGCAGATGCCCGCTGAACGTCGAGAGCGACTGCGCGATCGACTGCTCGTCGCCGATGTCGGCGAAGACGTCACGGAAGACCGGCAGGCGGCTGCCGGGTGCGGCCGGGACATGTAGCCCTGCCTGATGCATCAACGCCAGCAGGCCCAGCGTGCGGAGCGCGACCGTCTTCCCGCCCGTGTTCGGGCCGGTGATGACGAGCGCGGTGTAGCCCTCGCCGAGGCGCAGGTCGATGGGCACGACGCGGCCCGAGAGCCCGGGATGCCGCGCCGAGAGCAGCTCCACGACAGGCCGATCGACCGTCTCGGCACGCGTCCCATCCAGCTCGGCCGCGAGCCTGGCCTTGCACGCCCAGAGGTCGAATCGGGCCAGCGCCTCGAGCGTCTCCCGCAGCGGTGCCGCCTGCGCCCCGACCATCCCGGACAGCTCGTCGAGGATGCGCTCCTCCTCCGCCTGGGCCGAGAGCTGCGCCTCGCGCCAGGCGTTCCCCAGCTCGACCACGACCAGCGGCTCCACGAACAGCGTCTGGCCGCTCCCGGACTGGTCGTGCACGATGCCCTTCACTCGCGCCCGAGCCTCGGCACGGACGGGCACCACGTAGCGCCCGTTCCGCAGCGTGACGAGCGGCTCCTGGAGCGCTGCGCTGAGGTCGCTCCCATGGACCAGCGTTTCGAGACGGTTGCGCAGCCGCTCATACGCCACGCGCACCGCGCGCCGCAGGCCGCCCAGCGCTGATGAGGCCGTGTCGAGGAGCTCACCGTTGGGGTCGATGCTCATCTCCAGCCGACCACGGACCTGGGGGAGTGGACGGATGCTCCGAGCGAGCTCGTGGAGCAGCGGCCGGCGATCCTCGCGCAGCGCATCGGCGAGCCGGCCGCTAGCGATGAGCGTATCCAGCACGTCGAGAAGCTGCCCGGCGTCGAGGCGCCCGCCACGCGCCGCGCGCTCGACGGAGCTCGTGATGTCCTTCGCCCCACCGACGCCCACGTCCGGCCGCTCGCTGAGCAGCTCGCGCGCCTGGTCGGTCTCGTCCAGCGACCTGCGCACCACGACCGGATCGGTCGATGGCTCGAGGCCCTCCGCCAGCCGCCGCGACGGGCCGAATGCCGCATGGCCAGCGAGTCGTGCCCTGATGAGCGGGAACTCGAGCAGCGCCTGGGACTTGCGATCGGTCATGCCGGCATCCGCCGCGAGAGGGCCGGATGACCCGCGATGGCGAACCGCCATGGCCGCTCCGCCCAGCCATCGCCCGCGTACGAGACACCGACGCGAGGTCCGGCCACGACCCCACCCGCCACGAGGCGCTCCCGTCCGGCCGGATCGGCGTCGGCGATCCACAGGGCCGTTCCAGTGGTCAGATCATGTCCATCCAGCGAGCCGTCGATCGCCAGCGCGGCACAAAGGCGTGCGGGCCCCGCCGCCAGCCGCTCATCCGGGTCCCCTGGACGCCGTCGCCGCTCGCGGATCCGGGGCAAGCCCAGGACGGGGTCGACCGCGCGGATAAGGACCGCTCCAGCCACCCCATCGCGCTCGGCGACCACATTGAGGCACCAGTGCAGGCCGTAGATCCGATAGACGTAGGCGTGGCCCGCTGGTCCGAACATGGGCGCCGTCCGGCGGGTCCGCCCGGCACGCGCGTGACTCGCAAGATCCTCCGGGCCTCCATAGGCCTCCGTCTCGACGATGACCCCACAGGTGAGCCCCTCATCCGTCTCACGGGCGACCCACAGCCCCAGCAGTCCTCGCGCCAGCTCGTGGCTCGGCCGGCTGAACACCGCCCGGACGAGCGGCTCGGGTCGGACGCCGCTTGACGGAGGGTCGCGCAGCGAGACCCGTCCCATCCGCGTCTAGGCCATCGCGTCGCGGACGGCCTGTGGGACGAACGCGCCGAG
>JACCXQ010000001.1 GCA_013696945.1 Chloroflexota bacterium
GGCCTGGGCCGCGGTCGCGGGGGCGAGCGGCGTCGGCGCGCTCGGGGCGTTCTATCTCGCCTTGTCACGCGGCACGATGGGGCTGGTGGCGCCTCTCGCAGCAGTCATAGGCGCCGCCATCCCGGCGCTCATCGGGCTGCTGAGTGGGGAGCCTGCCGGTCCCGGCCTGCTCGCCGGGATCGCCGCGGCGCTCGGTGCCGTCGTCCTCATCAGCCTCCCGGACGTCCCTGCCACCTCATCGGGGCCTGCCCGCGACCAGCCACGTAGACGGGGGGAGCTGCTGCTGGTCCTGGGGGCCGGCCTCGGGTTCGCCGCGTTCTTCTTGGGTGTCGACCAGTCGCGGTCGGCGGGCGGGGAAACGTGGTGGCCGATCATGATCGTGCGCGTCGCAGGTCTCATCGCGGTCGCATCGGCGATCCTGCTGCTTGCAGCACGCGGCCGGGCGCCGTCGCTGCGCATCCCCCGGCGCTTGCTACCGTTGTGCGTGCTGGCGGGGCTCGGAGACCTGGGCGGCAACCTCTTCTTCATCATCGCCAACGATTCGGGCGAGCTCGCCGTCGCGGTCGTGATCTCGTCGCTCTATCCGGTGGTCACCGCGCTCCTGGCGTGGGTCTTCCTGGGCGAACGGCTGTCACGCGTGCGGATCGGCGGAGTGATCCTCGCGACGGTCGCGATCGCGCTGATCGCCCTTGGGAGAGCTTGAGCAGCGTGCGCCGGGTCAGTGCTCCCCGACGCCCGCGCTCCCGGAGGTGACGCGGAGTGCCTCCCAGCCGCCCGATGCGCTCTGTCGGACCTCGTAGCGAGGCTGGTCGAATGTGGCGGGGCCGCGCTTCTTGTATCCGCTGGCCAGCTCGAAGCGGGAGCCGTGCCACGGGCATTCGATGCACCCGTCGACCACCGTCCCCTCCGAGAGCGGGCCACCCGCGTGGGCGCACACCTCGTGAAGAGCGTGGACGGTGTCACCCTGGCGGACGAGCACGAGCGACTGGGCGCCGGCCCTGGCCTTGACCGGGACGCCCTCGGGGATATCGGTCACATCGAGCGCCTGCCACTTGCCGGTGCCAATGAACCGCCACGCATGGCGGTTGACCATGTTGCCGAGCGTGTAGACCACCTCGCCACCGATGTACGCGCCGACCGTCACCAACCCGTAGCCCACGAAGGAGAGGACGATGGGCAGCGTCTGGTCGCCGAAGTCGGAGCGTGTCACGAGCGAGATGATGTAGACGACGATCGCCAGCGACATCACCGTCGAGTGGACCGTCGCGACCATCCGGGGACGCCCGTCGGTATCGGTGTAATCGGCGAAGCCCGCGACCGCGGCGGCGGCGTGCGAGAGGATGCCGAGGAGGAGGGCGATCCACGCTGCCTGGCGCAGGCCGAGGATGTCGAAGACGATGACCAGCGTGTAGATGCCGATGGGCAGATCGCTCAGCGCGGCGTGGACGGGGTGGCCCAGCCACTTGCCGTTGAGGAAGTCCTTCAGGAAGCGCAGCGGCCCGAATATGGCCACGAGGACGCGATGGTTGAAGTCTCCCAGCGGGCGCGCCCATACCCGCTGGGCGTCGATCAGCTGGATGAAGAACCGCGCGAGCATCGCTTCACCTCCCGAGTGCGCTGCGGGCACTGTACCGATGTACGCCTGACCGTGGGGTTCGGATCGGTCAGCGCATCTCGGTCGGGAAGTCGTACGCGGAGATGGCCGGGTGCGGTCCCTGCGCCCGGGCGTCACCGACCCACTCGAGCCGCGACGAATCGACCAGGAGGGTCACGGCGTGGCGGCGGACCGGCTGGCCAGCGCTCTGGAACGTGACCCTGGCGTCGGTCACCGAGACGATGGGCCGCCCGCTCTGGATGGCCGCCATCGGCCGTGCCCCCGGTCGCTCGTGGACCAGCCCCTCGATCCGGTAGGGCCCGCAGGTAGCCACGATCGCGTGGCGAACCGTGTGGATCCGCCGTCCCCGTGGGCCGCGCGGAGCGACCGCCTCGGCGGCGAAGAGGTCATCGCGATCCAGTTCCATGCGTGGAACGCAGATGACGCGGCCATCGTGGAGGCTCTCGAGCACCGCGCGATGTACCACGACGTGCTCGTCGCCGTCGAGCTGGTCCTTCAGCCGGTCGCTGTCGAGCTCGACCTCGCCCGAGATCGTGCAATCGGCCGCATAGCCGGTGAACGCGATGCGCATCGCCTCACGCTGCCATCCCGGGCGGCAGCAAGGCAGCCACCCGAAAGTCCCACGGCCGGGAGGCGGCTCAGGGCAGGAACACGAGCTTCAGACCCGCGACGAGGAGCACGAGGGCGAGGAGCCGTCGGAGAGCCGGCGTGCCCAACCGCCGCGTCCCGAGGCTCGAACCTATCAGCGCGCCGACCACGACCGCCCCGGCCCAGAGCGGGATCTGCGGCGGCACCGATCGCAGGCTCACGAGGTTGCCCGCGAGACCGGCCGCTGAATTGGCGAGGATGAACGCGGCTGACATCCCGGCCGCCATGCGCGTCGTCGCCCAGCCCGTGAAGAGCAGGATGGGCGTCAGGAAGATCCCACCACCCGTTCCGGTCAGCCCCGCAAGCAGGCCGACGCCAGCGCCCACCGCGATGGCGACGGGAAGTGGCGCCGACGGCGGTGTGGGCGTCGGAGACGGATCGCCCCCATCGGCACCCCCAGCCTCGGCAGCTGCCGTGTCGGCGGTGCGGGCAAGCCTCGCGGCCGCAAGGAGCAGAACGATGCCCACGAGGATCCGATAGAGGGAACCCGGCAGCGAGATGGCGCCGCCGGCGAACGCGAGCGGGACGGATCCCAGCAGAAAGGGGATGAGACGCCGCCACGCGATGAGCCCCGCCAGGCCGAATCGGATGGTCACGATGCTCGCGACGACCAGGTTGAGGACGAGCGCCGTCGGCTTCATCACCGCCTGGGGGAGCCCCGCGAGGCCCATCAGCGCGAGATATCCGGACGCCCCGGCGTGCCCGACCGACGAGTAGAGCGCGGCGGTGCCGACGAAGAGTGCAGCGAGGACGAGCGGGTCGTCCACGTTCAGGCCAGCTGCGCGGCGCTCTCGCGGTCGAGCAGCCAGGTCGCGTTCGTGCGAAGTGCGAG
>JACCXQ010000053.1 GCA_013696945.1 Chloroflexota bacterium
TCGGTGCCGGCCTGGCGGGCTCGGGCGCACCGCAGCCGACCGCGTCACCCGTAGCGATCGCGTCGCCGAGCGCCGCTCCCACCGCGTCGGCCCCCCAGCCGACGGCCACTGCCCAGCCGACCGCCACGCAACAGCCGGCAACGCCCGCGGCGAGCGCGGCCCCGACCGAGGTACCGACAGCGACACCGGCGTCGACGGAGCCCCCGGTCGCCCGGCCGACCCTGCCACCCGACGCGCCCGATGGGATCGGTCTCCTCTGGGAGGCGCTACGGTTCGTCCGCGAGCACTACGTCGACCGCGCTGCACTCGAGGACGAGAACCTCACCTACGGCGCCATCCGCGGCATGGTCGAGGCGCTCGGCGACACTGGCCACTCGGTCTTCCTCACGCCGGAGGACCTGGCCGCCGAGCGCGACGCTCTCGAGGGACGCCTGACGGGCATCGGCGCGTTCCTCGGCGAGCGCGCGGGGCGCCCCGTCATCGTCTCGGTCATCAGCGGGGGCCCGGCGGCGCGGGCGGGCATCCGCTCCGGCGACATCATCGAGGCTGTCGACGGCAGGTCCACCGACCGGCTCCGTCCGGAGCAGGTCGCCGATCGCGTGCGCGGCGAAGCGGGCACCCCGGTGACGCTGACGGTCGTGCATGCCGGCACGACCGAGTCCGTCGACGTGACCATCGTCCGCGAGCGATTCGAGATACCGCCGGTCACGTGGACCATCGTCCCGGGCACGTCGGTCGCCGACATCCGGCTCATCCAGTTCTCGTCGGGAGCCGCAGCCGCCGTCACCGAGGCGCTGCGCGAGGCCCTCGAGGATGGAGCGCACGCGGTGATCCTCGACCTGCGCAGCAATCCCGGTGGACTGGTCGATGAAGCGGTCGGCGTGGCCAGCCAGTTCATCGACCACGGCGTGGTCTACCAGCGGCAGGACGCGACCGGATCGACGGCACCGGTGGAGGTCCGTCCGGACGGTGTCGCCGTCGACGTGCCCCTCGTGGTGCTCGTCGACCAGGGCACCGCCAGCTCCGCCGAGATCGTCTCGGGCGCCATCCAGGGCAACGAGCGGGGACCCGTCATCGGCGTGCGGACGTTCGGCACCGGGACGGTGCTCAACACGTTCGAGCTGTCCGACGGCTCCGCTGTGCGCGTCGGCGTGGAGCGCTGGCTGACACCCGAGGGCGACCTGATATTCGACAAGGGCATCACGCCCGACGAGGTGATCGAGCTCTCCGCCGAGGCTGTCCCCCTGGAGCCGCCCGAGCTCGAGACCCTGACCCCAGAGGAGATCGCGGGCTCGTCCGACGCGCAGCTGCTCCGGGCGCTCGAGATCCTGGCCGAGACGTCAGGCCGCGACTGAGCGCAGATCGACCGATACGGTGCGCTCGTCCGCGCCGCGAACGACCGTCACCGCGAGTGCGCCGTCGGCGCTCGCATGGCCGAGCGCATCGAAGAGATCGTCCGCGCTCGTGAGCGTCCGCCCGTCGGCCGCGACGAGCAGGTCGCCCTCGGCGATCCCGGCGCGAGCGGCCGGACCATCGGCCTCGACCTCGCGAACGAGGAGACCGTCGCGCTCGGGCAGCCCGACCGCGCGGCGCATCCGCCGCGCGACACGGCCCGGGGCGATGCCGATGCCCAGGCGCGGCCGCGTCGGCGACTCCCCGCGTGCGACCGCCTCGAAACGTGCCTTGAGGGCAGCATCGGCGGGCAGCGCGAGGTAGAGCCCACCGTCGACGCGGTTGGTGTTGAGGCCCACGAGGCGGCCCTCGCGGTCCACGAGCGCGCTGCCCGACGATCCGGGCGCCATCGGTGCCGTGTGCTCGATGCTCCCCGAGATCCTTCGTCCGCGGGGCCCGCGGAACTCACGTGCGACGCTCGACACGAGCCCGAACGTGACACGGCTACCCTGACCAGAGGCGGTGACTGCGAAGACCGCCGACCCGATGCCGACCGTCCCTTCAGAAGCCCACTCCAGGGGCGGGATCTGCCCGGTGTCGACGGTGATAGCAGCGATGTCGCCGTCGCTGTCCGCGCCCGCCACGCGACCGGCTGTCGACCGTCCGTCCGAGAACGTCACATCGGCTTCCTCGCCGCGGACGTTGTGGGCATTGGTGAGCACCGTGCCATCGGCCGCCACGACGCCCGAGCCGCCGCGCCAGCCCCCACCGACTCGCACCACTTGCGGCCCGACGTTCGCCGCGACCTTCTCGATGATCCCCTGCAGCTCGTCCAGCCCGGCCATCGTCGTCTCCTGTTCCTTGTAGTGGGTGACTTGCGAGTTGCAAGTTACACCTTCCGACCTTTCGCGCGCAAGCCCCACCCGGCTCCGACGCCGCTAGCATCTGACCGATGCGTGACCGGGCCCCCGATTCGGCTCTCGACGCCGCGCTCTCGCGTGTGGGCGACCGCTGGTCGCTGCTCGTGACCGAAGCGCTCCTCGACGGCCCTCGTCGGTTCAACGAGCTCAGCACGCTGGTAGCCGGGATCGCGCCGAACATCCTGATCGATCGCCTGCGGCGCCTGGAACGGGACGGCGTGATCGCCGCCGAGACGTATTCGACGCGGCCGGTCCGCCTCTCGTACCAGCTGACGGATGACGGCAGGGAGCTGGCCGGCGTCCTTCGTCTCCTCGCGGCCTGGGGCGGTCGGGGCTCTACGAACGAGGGGGAGGCACTCCGCCACGCCGTGTGTGGATCGGCGCTGGAGGCACGTTGGTACTGCCCGACCTGCGCGCGGACCGTCGACGACGACGAGGCGAGCGCGCTCCGCTACGTCTGACCGGGTTTCGTCTCCCGGGGCACAAGGTCGATCGCCACCGGCAGCGACTCACGCGCCCAACGGCTCAACGGCTGGTCCTGCGACCAACCCTGGTATTTGGATGCCAGTAGCCGTCGGGCGCGAGGCTCCGGCGTCTCACCCTCGATGACGCGGGCCTGACCGGCGAACGTCCGCCCCCCGATCCGGACCCGGACCGACGGCTGGGCACGGATGTTGCGCACCCAGTGCGCGGCATCGCGGCCGCCCGATAGAAGGTAGGCCGTCCAGCCCTCGACGGCGAACCAGATCTCGATCGTCCGCCGTTTCCCGGTCACCCGGCCGACCGTCTCGAGGTAGCAGACGGGCAGGCCCGAGAGTCCGGCCGGAAAGTCGGGAAAGTCTACGGTCGCCATGGATGCACCGTAGCGCGACCGCTGTGGCTGCGCTCGGGCGCCGCCCTACACTCGTCTCGCGGTGACAGGCTGCCAACGCTGCGGGACGCTCAACGCCGACGACGCGCGCTTCTGCGCGTCGTGCGGCTCGCGCCTGAGCACGTCCTGCGCGGTCTGCGGGAACGACGTGGCGCCTGACGCGCGCTTCTGCCCATCGTGTGGCGAGGCGGTGACGCGCTCTGGCCCGACCGAGGAGCGCAAGGTGGCGACCGTGCTCTTCGCCGACGTGGCCGGGTTCACCGCTCTCGGCGAGGCGCTCGACCCGGAGGTCCTGCGCGGCGTGATGGGCGACTACTTCGCCGCGATGCGCGCCGAGATCGCGTGGCACGGTGGGAGCGTCGAGAAGTTCATCGGCGACGCGGTCGTCGCTGTCTTCGGTGTCCCACGCGCGAGTGAGGACGACGTGTCACGAGCCCTTCGCTGCGCGCTCGGGATGCGCCGACGGCTCGATGAGCTCAACACGTCACTGTCACGACGTGTCGGGGTGCGGCTCGAGATGCGCATCGGTGTCAATACGGGCGAGGTCCTGGCCCGGCCCGGCGCAGGGCCGGAAGAGGGGCTCGTCACGGGTGACGCTGTGACCGTCGCGGCGCGGCTGGAACAGCTTGCCGACCCCGGGCGGATAGTGGCCTCCGAGCGTACCGCGCGTGCCGCTCGCGGATTCTCCTTCGGGCCGGCCGACCAGCGACACCTCAAGGGACGCCATGAGCCGGTGCGCATCCATGAGCTGCTCGGCGAGCCGGCGAGCGAGCTCGAGGTCGCGGCGCCGGTGACGATGCCGCTTGTCGATCGCGAGGAGCCGCTCGCATTCCTCACGGGCATCCTCGAGCGGGCCATCGAGGAGCGCGCCCCGCGCCTCGTACTGATCGTCGGCGAGCCGGGTACCGGCAAGAGCCGCCTGGCGGTCGAGCTCGCCCATCGGGCGATGGCGCGAACACCCCCGGCCCGTGTGCTGCGCGGCCGCTGCCGCCCGCCGACCGAGGCGAGCCCGTACGCGCCGCTCGGCGTGGCACTCAAGAAGGAGTGCGGAGTCCTCGACGACGACCGGACGCCGGACGCGCTGGCGCGGATACGCGAGTCCGTCTCCGCGATCGTCGGCGAGGAGGCCGACCGGACGGTCGCCGCCCTGGGCTGGTCGATCGGGCTCGAGGATCCCGATCACACGCTGCGCGATCTCCCGGCACGCCAGGTCCGCTACGAGACTCTTCGCGCCTGGCGTGCGTGGGTCGAGGCGATCGTGAGGAGCGGGCCGGCCATCCTCGTGGTCGAGGACCTGCACTGGGCGGACCCGGCGCTTCTCGACCTGCTCGAGGACCTTGTGGAGCGCGCGGAGGGCCCGCTTCTGATCCTCGGCCCATCTCGGCCAGAGGTCTCGGAGCGCGCACCGGGCTGGGGCCGCGGGCCGCAGCGTGTCCACGAGCTGCCGCTCGACCCCTTGCAGCCCGTGCACGCCGAGGAGATCGTGCGCCAGCTGCCCGGCGGCGACACGCTCCAGCCGGAGGAGCAACGCCGGATCGTCGCGCGCGCCGAGGGAAACCCCTTCTTCCTCGAAGAACTGGTCCATAGCGTCTCGGATGTCCACGACGATGCCAGGCACTCTTCCGGGCGGCTGCCCGACACTGTGCAGGCCGTTCTGGCTGCGCGCATCGACCGCCTGCCGGCCCTGGACAAGCGGACGCTCCAGCTCGCCGCCGTCTGCGGGCGGGCGTTCTGGCCTGGTCTTGTCCGCGAGCTCTCGGGCATCGACGGGACCGCGCTCGACCCGGCGTTCGGGCGGCTGGTCGATCGATCGTTGATCGTCGCGCAGCCGGCGTCGCGCATCTCGGGCGAACGGGAATACGTGTTCCGCCACGCGCTGACCCAGGAGGTCGCCTACGCGATGCTGCCTCGCCGCGAGCGGGCTCGCGCCCATGCCGGGGTCTCGCGGTGGCTGGAAGCCACGGTCGATGATCGGCGGCGCGAGTTCGAGCTGCTGGCTCATCACGATGAGACAGCGCACCACCTCGCGGTTGCCGACCCGGAGGCCGAACCGGACACCGTGGAGGCGCTGCGGGTCCGCGCACTGGACGAGCTCCTCGAAGCGGCCAGTGATGCGCGCAGCCGCTCCACGGTCGACGCCGCTCAGGGTCTGGCCGAGCGTGCGCTGCAGCTGGCGCGGAATGATCGCGAGCGCTCACTCGCGCTCGAGGCCCTAGGGGAGGCGTATCTCTTCGGGTTCTGGGGCGATCGGGCGTGGGAGACGCTCCGCCAGGC
>JACCXQ010000080.1 GCA_013696945.1 Chloroflexota bacterium
CGGCGACAGGATCGAAGTACGAACGGACTCGATGCCAGTGTCTCGGCCGCGGATGCGGCCTGGACGTGGCGACCGATCACGTCATCACACGCAGTGGATCCTGGTGACCCTAGCGGAGAGGCCACACCCGTTCCCATCCCGAACACGGCAGTTAAGCTCTCCAGCGCCGAAGATACTCAGGGGGTAGCTCCTCGGGAAAATAGGCCGTCGCCAGGATCTCTTGCGTTCTTGGGGCGGCTGCGCGGGTCGGGGACCCGCGCCGATCGGGCGCGCCGGTGCAGCCACGTTGGTGGCGGGCCGGCGTCTTATGATTCCAGCTAGATGGGATATCCCGACGAGCAGGCCGTGACAGCCGTCGAGGACCCGCATGCCGCTGATGTCGACGCCATCGAAGCGCCCCGGCGTGCCGGCGACAGCCTCGCGGCTGGGCCGATCTGTCCCCATCTCGTCGATAGCAGCGGGCCATGGCGTCGCGCTCAGCCGACCCGTTCGCACCGCTGCGGGGCTCGCGTCCCTGCACCACCGATCCCTGCGCTGACGCAAAAGCGGGTCTGCCTCACGTCGGAACACTCGCGCTGCGAGTGGTACGTGTCGGCCGCCGACGCGCGAGCAGCGTCGCTCGCGGCCGACCATGTCCGTCAGGAGCGCCTGGGGTCGGCTCGGTTCCATCCGCTCCTGCGACCACTCCCACTTGCTGTCGAGTCCGCCCCGCAGGCTCGTCGTCGCCATCTCGACCGTGCGCGCCCGATCGGCCTGGCGGGAGGCGCACTCGCGCTCCTCGTGGTGTTCGTCGTGGCGGGCGGATCGTTCGCACCGGCACAAGACCCGGGCGGCGTGGCAGTGAGCATCCCGCCCGGCGCCACGGCGACCAGGGGCGGGTCATCGGCCACGTCGTCGAGCGCGACCCCGCGGCGGTCGACGCCCCCCGTGACGCCGCCAGCTACCCAGAGCGTCGGGCCGAGTGGGTCGTTGGCGTCCGCATTGCCGGCCGGCACGCGCCAGTACGTCGTTCAAGTGGGGGACACGCTGAGGTCGATCGCGAGGCGGTTCGGGACGACGGTGGCTCGGTTGCGCGAGCTCAACCGGCTCCCCGAGCCGGCAACGCTGGTCGCGGGTCAGATCATCCTGGTGCCCGCGGCGTGATCCTCGATGCGCGCGGCGATGGCATCAACGTTGGCAGCCCCGGCACCAGCTCGTCACGAAGCCACCGGGCGAGATCTCGCTGATCGTCGTCCCGCATCGTGGGCATGGAGTCCCGCCCTTGCGGTGCACACGCAGGAAATCGCGTACCTCGACCTCGAACCGCGGCGGGACTCGTTGCCGCAACTCTGCCACGGACCACGCCATCACCTCTTGGGTCGCGCGGTGGAGCGCTTGGACCTCCTCGGGCGCAAGCGAGGAGCGCTTGCGGAAGGGCGCGAGCCCGGCCGCCCAGAGCACCTCGTCCGAGTACCCGTTGCCGATCCCGGCCACGAAGGTCTGGTTCTTCAACATGCCCTTCAGCTCGCCCGAGTGGCGAGAGATCCGAGCCTGCCACGTGGCAAGGTCCAGGGCCGGATCATCGGCGTCCGGCCCCTGCTCCTGCCAGCCTGCCACTGGCCGCGTCACCCCGTCTGGGACCAGGTAGACCTTGCCCATCCGCGTCGGATCGCGGTATCGCAGCTCGACGGATGCGCTGTCGGCCGGGATCCACTGCGCGCGGATGGTCCACGACGCCACCCCCTTCCGCTTCGCGTGCGCGCGCGGGCCGAATGTCAGCACCACCGCCGTCTGCGACAGCGCCTTCGTCCCGGGAATGCCCAGACCCAGCCTCCCGGTGAGCATCGGGTTGATGACGATCCGATCGCGCCCGAACCAGAACGTGAGGAACTTGCCTCGCCTCTCGACGCGGTCGAGTGGTCGACCTCGGAGCGCATCGATCTCCCCGCCTGTGGCGCGGACGACCAGCGGCTGGACCGTCGTCCAATCCGCGAGCGGGCGTCCGACGAGGGCCGCCTGGAACGCTTCCTGGAGGATCGTGAGGTCGGGCGATTCGGGCACGGCGCGCGATGCTAGCACCGCGACGACCGCCGTTCCGACGAACGGGTCGCTACCGTTGTGACGCTCGGACGAGGGTGGTACCATGCACCGGCCCTGTCGGGAAGACCGGCAGAGAACGGATGCGCGCCCCCGAACCGAGGAGTCTGACGAGCCCACCAGGACACGGACGACAACCAAGGCCGATCGGAAGCCCGGGCGTGCGACCCGGGCTCTGTCATGTCTCGGCCAGGAGCCCACATCCGAGGAGAGCCATCACTTGACCGTTGAGCCGATCGAGGACACCGAGCCGACCGCCCAAGCGACGGCAGCTACGACCGACGAGACCGAGTCTCCGTCCGCGAGCTCCGACGACGCTGCGATCGTCGACGGCGCATCCGACGATCCCGCGACGCTGATAGCAACGGATGAGCCGGCCGCTGAGGCCACTTCGCCCGACGGCGCGGACGCAGCGCCTGCACTGGCCGTAGATGACATCGCGACCCCCACCGAGGACGTGACTGCCGGTGCCACGGAAGTGCCGCAGGACGGCACGGAAGCGCCCTCCGCGGAGTCCACGTCGAGTGACGACGGTGCCACGGAAGTGTCGCAGGACGGCACGGAAGCGCCCTCCGCGGAGTCCACGTCGAGTGACGAGAGTGCCACGGGACCGACCACGGCGGACGACGCCGCGACGGCGGCCGCGGATGGCGTCGCGACGGTTACCGCGGACGACACCGCGACGGAGACGGCAGACGAGGTCGCGGATGCTCCATCCGACGGATCGGCTGAGGCTCCCGCCGCCATCGATGATCGGCCCGAGCCGACCACCATGGAGGAGCTCCTCAGCGAGCAGACCGACGAGATCAAGAGTCTGAAGCACGGTGACGTCGTTGAAGGCCAGGTCGTGCGCATCGACAAGGACGAGATCCTTGTCGATATCGGTGCCAAGTCCGAGGGCGTGGTCAGCAACCGGGAGCTCTACGGGCGGAACGCAGAGAGCCAGCCGCAGCTCGATATCGGCGACACGGTGCTCGTCTACGTCCTGCAACCCGAGTCGAACGAGGGTCACGCGGTCCTCTCGCTCCGCCGCGCCGGCCTGGAACGCAAGTGGCGCGCGATGCAGGAGCAGCTCGATGCCGGCACGATCATCGAGGCGCCCGTCATCGATCACAACAAGGGTGGCCTCATCGTCGATTGCGGCATCCGGGGCTTCGTGCCCATCAGCCAGATCGTCGACTTCCCGCGCCCGCCGCAGAACGAGCAGCCGCGCGATGCCGCCCAGGAGATCGCCGAGAAGCTGCAGCCGTACGTCGGTCGCAAGCTGCGGCTGAAGATCCTCGAGGTCAACCGCAAGGCGAACCGCCTGATCCTCTCGGAGAAGGTCGCACTGTACGAGGAGCGGCGTGAGAAGCGCGACGAGCTCTTCAGCAGTCTCACGGTCGGTCAGAAGGTGACCGGCACGGTCCGCTCGATCGCGCCCTTCGGCGTCTTCGTGGATCTTGGCGGTATCGATGGCCTGGTCCACAAGAGCGAGCTGTCGTGGAACAAGGTCAACAACCCGGAGGCGGGCTACAAGGTCGGTGAAGAGGTCGAGGCCGAGGTCATCGACATCAACCACGAGCGCGGCCGGATCAGCCTCTCGATCCGTCGGCTCCAGCCGGATCCGTGGCACTCCACCGTCGCTGACCTCAAGGTCGGGGACGTCATCGACGGAGCGGTGACCAAGATCGTCAACTTCGGCGCGTTCGTGCGCGTCCGTGACGGGCTCGAGGGCCTGATCCATATCAGCGAGCTGTCCCACCAGCGCGTCGCGCATCCGGGCGACGTGGTGCACGAGGGTCAGAACCTGAAGCTGAAGGTCATCTCGCTCGACTCCGAGCGCCATCGCCTGGGGCTGAGCCTCAAGCAGGCCGAAGAGGCGCCCGCGCGACCTGCTCAGGCTGAGCCGCGCGGCGGAGAGCGCCGGGGCCGAGCGGAGCGTTCGTACGACCCGTCCCAGGCGGTGCAGGAACCCGAGGAGGGCATCGACAACACGCTCGCCGCTGCTTTCGCACAGGTCCGCCAGCAGATGGCCGAATCCGAGGCGGCGGGGACGACGGATGCGGAACTCGACGAGGCCGCAGTGGCTCAAAGCGACGACGCCGAGGGGTCAGCGGACACCGAAGCGTCGGAGGCCGCTGTAAGCGAGCCGGAAGCCGCCGCCGAGACCGAGGCAGCCGCCGAGCCGGAGGCCGCTGTCAGCGAGCCGGACGCCGCCGCCGAGACCGAGGC
>JACCXQ010000131.1 GCA_013696945.1 Chloroflexota bacterium
GGCTCGAGGCGGCGTCGCCATGCGGTGGGGTTGTCGGCGAAGACCTGCACGGCGGTGGCGCCGATCAGCCGCGCCCGCTCGGCGGCTCGCGGCAACCCGATGGCGAGCGGAAGGTGAGTGCCGATCCGTCGCCCGCCGAGAGCCGTCAGGCGACGCGCCAACACGTCGCGGCGAGGCCGTGGCGACATGCACCGGATGCGCGGCTTGGCCAAGCGGGCGCTAGCCTGACCTCGTGGATGCCGACCTGATCCGTGCCCTCCGGACGCTGACCGATCCGTCACGGCTGCCCGTGCTGGGCTCGCTGGCATCGGCGCGGGTGATGTCGGTCGGGGAGCTCGTGACAGCCACCGGGATGACACGTCGGGAACTGATGCGGCACCTCCATCGACTGGTCGATACCGGGCTCGCCGCTGAGCGCTCCCGCGAAGGTGCCACGGTCTACGTGCTGCGGCGCGAGCGCCTGGCCGAGCTGGCCCGGGCCCTGGCTGGGTTCGACGAGGGATCGAGACCCGCGCCAGGAGGTTCCAAGGTGCTCCGGGCGTTCGTCCTGGACGGCCGGCTCGAAAGCATCCCGGTGCAGGAGAAGAAGCGGCTGATCGTGCTCGGGCATCTGGCCGAGACGGTCTTCGAGCCCGGCCAGGACTACTTGGAGAAGGAGGTCAACCAGCGGCTCGGGTTGCTCCATCCCGATGTCGCTTCGCTGCGCCGCTACCTCGTCGACCACGGATTCATGGAGCGGGAGGCCGGGGTCTATCGGCTACGGCCACGGACCGACTGGCCTGCCACGTACGACCCGACGCCCGACGAGCCCGCCTGAGACGCATAGGGGCGCGCCGGGTCGTCACCTCTTCGCCGCTCGACGACCCGCACGACCGTCGCCGGTGTACCCGCCGCCCACGATGGGCTCGATGAGCCCGTAATCACCGTCTCGGCGGCGGTAGAGGACAGCGAGGTGCTCGGTCTCCGCGTTGACGAACACGAAGAAGCTGTGGCCGAGCTCCTCGATCCGGCTGACGGCGTCCTCTTCGAACATCGGCTCGATGCCGAAGCGTTTGACCTTGACGATGCGTCCAGCAGGCTCGTCATCATTCGCGGTCCCGTCGGCGATCGAGCGCAGGATCTGCTTCGCCTCCTCCGGCCGGCTGCGCAGGCGCGGCCGCTCCTTGTGGTCGACGGTCCGCCGCTCGAGCTTGTCCACGACCTCGTCGATCGCGGCGCGGTGTGTCGCCGCCCGCGCGGAGCCGTGGATCGGCCGCCCGTCCACGACCAGCGCGACCTCGACGATGTGGCTCGCTGCGCCGCTCCGATCACGCTCCAGCGACAGCTCCACGAGGGCCTCGCTGCGATCGTCCAGGATCCGCTCGAGCCGGTGCATCTTCTGCTCGGCGTAGCGGCGGTCCGCGTCCGGGACCTCGAGGTTCCTGCCCTTGATGATGGTGCGCACGGGGTCGCCTCCTGGGAGCGATGCTACCGGAAGGCGCCACCCGGGTATCTGACGACCGCCCTCGACTCATCGCTCTCGCGCGACAGTCAGCGCGGAGACGGCCAAGGCACCTGCATCGAGAAGTGCCGACGCACAACCCGCCAGCGTCGCCCCGGTCGTCATGACGTCGTCGACGACGATGACCCAGCGTCCCCTGACGCGCCCGACGGCGGCCGGGCGGATCCCGAACGCGTTGCCGACGTTCCTGGCGCGCGCTGCACGGCCCAGGGCGTGTTGCGCGTCCGTGGCCGCGCGCCGCTCGAGCGCAGGGATGGCTGAGAGTCGCAGATGGGCGGCAGCCGCGGCAGCGAGGAGCGCGGCCTGGTCGAAGCCGCGTTCGCGCAGTCGTCGTTCGTGGACCGGGACGTGAGCCACGATCTCGCCGCCCACGCCGGCGCGACGCCACCGTTCAGCCATCAACGCACCGAGCGGCTCGACGAGCCGGCGCTCACCGTCGTATTTGAGGGCATGGATCGCACTGCGCGCGGGGCCCGTGAAGGCGGAGCACCACTCGAGCTGCACGATCCCCGCGGGCAACGCCACGGGGAGTCCGATCGGCGCTCCCGCGGGCTCGCCCAGCCGTCGCCGGAGCGAGACCAGGCAAGTCGCGCAGATGACCGCACCTTCGATCCCGCAGCCCGGACAGCGTGGCGGTAGGAGCAGGTCGACGATCGAGCGCACGGCCCCATCGTGGCCGTCCCGCCTCCATCGGCGCTCCACCGGCGCTCCACCGGCGCTCCATCGGCGCTCCACCGGCGCTCCGCCTTCGGTCCACTCGTGGTCTGCGGGTTGGGGAGCCGTATCATCCCGGCCGATGAGCAGGAGCAGCTCAGTCGAGCCGTCGGCCGCCGTCGGGTCGGACGGCCATCACTCGCTCATGGGGGCGCGTGGTCGCTGGGCGAACGCAGGCGCGCTCTGGCTCGCCGCGCTCGGGGCGGTCTTCCTGGTCGCCTCGATGGCCGTCCTGGTCGGCTCGCCAGGCTGGGGCTACGACTTCGAGGCCTATTACGTCGCGGCTCTCCGCCTGGCCCGTGGTGACGGGGTCTACCAGCCCTGGACCCTCGCGGAGGCGTTCCGCCCTGGTCCCTACGGCCTCTACCTGTATGCGCCGCCGCTGGCCATCGCGTTCCTGCCGCTCACCGCGCTCTCGCTGTCCACTGCGACCGCGCTGTGGGTCGCGGTCCGGATCGTCCTTCTCGGGGTGGCTTGTGCGCTGATGCCGGTCTCGCGGCCGATCCGTCTCGCCACGTTCGCGGCGGCCGCGTTCAGCAGCGCCGTGCTCTCCGACCTCCACCTGGGCAACGTGAGCGTCGTCGTGGCGTGTCTGTCGGTCTTCGTGTGGCGATGGCTCGATCGTCCGCAGGGCTCGGCGGCGCTCGCGCTCTGCCTCTCGGTGCGCCCGACGATGGGGCTCGTCTGCGTCTCGTGGCTCCTCCGTCGACGTCTGCGGCCGGTGATCTGGACGGCGATCGCCGGCGTCGCGCTGGTCGCGATCACGCTGCCCTTCGTCGGCCTTCAGGGCTACCGCGACTACCTCACCGTCCTCAGCCACGTGAGCGAGGTCACGGGCGTCGCCAACAACCTGGATCTGGGCTCGACCGTCCTTCGGATGGGCGGTGCCCCGATCGCCGCCACCGTCGCCCTCTTCCTGGGTTACGCCGTCGGCATCGGGGCGATGCTGCTCTCCCTGCGCCGCGACCGCGAGCTGAATTACGTCGTGACGCTCGGCGCTTCACTGCTCCTCGCGCCGCTGCTGTGGGATCACTATCTCGCCAGCCTGATCATCCCGGCGGCATTCCTCGCGCAGCGTGGCCGCTCATGGGGCGTGCTGCTGCCGCTCCTCGCGTGGGCGCCACCGCCGCTCCTCTCGCTGCTCGTCGTGGCTTCGACCGTGCTTCCGTTCCTCGCCCACGATCCGATCGCTCTCGCGCGCGACCCGGATGACTCGCCGCCCGCAAAGAAGCGCGCGCCAAGTGGTGCGGTCCCCGTCCCGGAACCGGTGCCTGCAACCTGGACCTAGGCGCGCACGCCGGCTTGCGCGTCCAGTCGGACCCGGTCGCCCACCGCGACCCCGGTGCGCGCGAGCGTGCCCGCCGGCAGCTCGACCACCCCCTCGGCACCCCGGACCGGCAGGACCAGTCCTCGCCACGGCGGCAGCGACGGATGAACGCCCACCACCGAGCGCGTCCCGTCCGGATCGGCGCGTGCCACGAAGAGCGCGTCGATGGGGAACCGCATGAAGAACATGTGGATGCTCGCCGTGCGGAGATAGAGGCCTTCCCCAGCGCCCAGCGAGGAGCGACCCATGAGGCCCCGGAAGCGCGCCCAGAACGAGGACGCGACATGCAGGTGGTCGGCCAGGACCGCGCCGCTGGCAGCATCGACGAGGACCGAGCGGCCGGCAGGCTCCGACATCCCGGGTGAGCGCCGGGTCGCCTAGATGCCGCTTCCGAGGTTCACGGCGATGAGGATGATCGCCGGACCGAGGATGACGATGAACATCGACGGGAAGATGCAGCCCACCAGCGGGAAGAGCATCTTGATCGGCGCCTTGGCAGCGGCTTCCTCGGCTCGCTGCCGGCGCTCGATCCGGAGCTGCTCCGACTGTACCTGGAGGACCTTGCTGATCGACACGCCGAGCTGCTCAGCCTGGATGATGGCGCCGATGAAGTTCGTGAGCGCCGGCACGTCCGTCCTGCCCACGATGTCGCGGAGGGCCTCCCGCCGTGTCTTGCCCACGCGGATCTCCGCGAGGCAGCGACGGAACTCGTCGGCGAGCGGGCCCTTGGTCTTCTCGATGACCTTGCCGAGCGCACCGTCGAAGCCCAGGCCGGCGCGCACGGAGATGGTCAGCAGGTCGAGGGTGTCCGGCACCGCCATCAGGATGGCCTTGCGGCGCTTCTTGATGCGGCGGCTCAGCCAGAAGTCCGGCGCCATGAAGCCGATGATGGTCCCCACGGCGGCCACCACGAAGCCGAACGCGATGTTGCCGGCGAGCAGGCCGAGGAGCAGAAAGAAGAGCCCGCCGACTCCGAGCGCGGCCACAGCCTTGAGGCCCAGGAAGTCGCTCGTCCGCAGGTCGGCGGGATTGCCGGCCTTGGCCAGCTTGAGCTCGATCTTGCTGACCTTCTTGGCGCTGGTGAACCGCTGACCGATGCCGGAGAGCCGGATGGCGAGGGGGCGGATGGTCCGCTCGAAGAACGGCTGCTGCAGCTCGAGCTCCTCGAGGCTGCGCGCCTGCATCGAGCCAAGCTGGGTGAGGCGTGCCTGGACAGGGTCAGAGGATCGCGCGCCGGCGAGCCCGGCGAAGATGAGCAGGATGCCGGCGGCCGCGATGACCGCCATGAGGATGGGCAGGGGCGTGGCCTAGACCTCGATGTCGACGATCTTGCGGATGAGCATGAAGCCGATACCCATCATCACGAACCCGACCGAGAGGATGATCACGCCGAGAGGCAGACCGATCAGCTCGGGCGCCTTGCGGAACATGGGATCCATGAACTTGGGGGCGATGACCATCAGGATGCCGACCAAGCCGATGGGCAGGAACCCGACGACGTAGCCCGACATCCGCTGCTGGGCGGTGAGCGACTTGATCTCGCCCTTGATGCGGACGCGCTCGCGGATGGTGAATGCGATCGAGTCGAGGATCTCGGCGAGGTTGCCGCCGACCTGGTGCTGGATCTGGATGGCCGTGGCCATCAGCTCGAGGTCCTCCGAGCGCACCCGACGGACCATGTTCGCGAGCGCCTGCTCGAACGGAAGGCCCAGGTTGACCTCCCGGATGACGCGCCCGAACTCGGTCGAGATGGGGGGCTGCGTCTCACGCACGACCATCTCGATCGCCTGCAGGAACGACGACCCGGACCGCGACGCGTTGGCGATGAGCGTGATGTTGTCGGCCAGGCCGGTGTTGAACGCCTTGAGTCGCCTGCCCTTGCGGCGGTTGAGCCAGAAACGGGGGATCCAGAAGCCAAGCACCACGCCGACCACGTACGCGATCGGATTGGAGAGGGCCGGGACGACGGTCGCGCCGAGGATGAAGACGAGGGCAGGCACGCCGAGCAGCACGCCGATGCGGATGGCGAGCCACTCGCTCGGCTTGAGCACGAGGTCGGCGCGGGCGAGCTCGCGGGCCATGTTGGCGGCCCAGTCGCGCCGTTCCACGACGCGGTTGAAGCTGGCGGCGGCAGATGAGCCAGAGAGCTTCGAGCCGAGCGAGGCGCGCTCGCCCTTGGTCGCGGCGGTGCTCGCCTCGTGCTGCTTGGCCGCGTAGCGCTCGAGGCGTTCGTTGACGTCGCCGCTCCGACCGCCGAAGACACCGAAGAATATGAGCAGGACGGCGACAGCCGCGACGACGGCGACGCCGATGGTCATGAAGTCCATGGTCTCGCCCTCTAGAAGCTGTAGCCGAAGAGGCCGGGCGGGAGGTGGATGCCCATGACCTCGAACTTCTCGGAGAACTTGGGACGGATCCCGGTCGGCTTCAGCCGGCCCTGGATCTTGCCCTCGACGACCCCGGTCTGCTCGAAGACGAAGACGTCCTGCATGACGATGACGTCGCCTTCCATACCCTGGACCTCGGTGATGTTGGTGATCTTGCGGGTGCCGTCGTTGAGGCGGCTCTGATGCACGATCAGGTCGACCGCTGAGGCGATCTGCTCGCGGATGGCGCGCAAACGGAAGGTCGACACCGGCCATCAGGACCATCGTCTCGAGCCGGGCGAGCATGTCGCGCGGGCTGTTGGCGTAGCCCGTGGACATCGAGCCGTCGTGGCCCGTGTTCATCGCCTGGAGCATGTCCAGGGCCTCCCCTGATCGGCACTCGCCGACGATGATGCGGTCGGGGCGCATGCGCAGCGAGTTCCGGACCAGCTCGCGGATGGGGATCGCACCCTTGCCCTCGATGTTGGCGGGGCGGGATTCCATCGTCACCACGTGCTCCTGGCGGAGCTGGAGCTCGGCGGCGTCCTCGATGGTGACGATGCGCTCGTCGTTGGGGATGAAGGAGCTCAGGATGTTGAGCTCGGTCGTCTTGCCCGAGCCGGTGCCGCCCGAGACGAAGATGTTCAGCCGCGCCTCGACGCACGCCTTCAGGAAGTCGAACATCTCCGGCCCTCAGGAAGCCCTGGCACAAGAGAAGAGGCGCCAGCATGAACGCCGGCGCCTCCCTGTGCTCCCGGTGGAGCTCCGGTTCAGATCGCGGCGCCGATCGTCGAGAGGATCGAGCTGACCTGCGTCCCCAGGAAGACCAGGGCCGCGATGGCGATGATGGCGATGAGCGCGAGGATCAGGGCGTACTCCGCGAGTCCCTGACCACGCTCGTCGCGCATTCGGGAGAGAAAGGACCGGACCATGTATGGCCTCCGTGAGCGATGAGTCCAGGATGATGGACAGACGGAACGCTAGGGAGCCGGGAGCGGTCGCGGTATGGGAAAGGGGTCCCACTCAGGGGGGCCCATCGTCATCTCCCCGGGCGCGTGATCAGGATGTGTGGGCCGTGGCCTCCATCGTCTGACCCGCGTCGACGAGCTCGACCGAGACGCCGATCGTCTCGGCCCGCGCTTGGATCTCCTGCCATCTCTCGGGCGGCAGCGCGTGCGCATCCGTGCGCGCCTGGAGGTCGTCGGCGCGCTGCTCGTGGATCATCTGAGCGAGCGCGGGCGGCATGTCCGGCTCGGCGACGGGTTCGGGGCCTCCGGCCTCGGCGTTGGCGCGGGTCAGGCTCGCTCTTTCGTCGGCGCCGCCGCTTCGAACCGTGGCGCGCACATCGCGTTCACTCCACTCCAGGTGAAGGTCGAGCTGTGAGGGATGGAGCGACAGGAACCCGACCAACGCATCGTCGATGATGCGGAAGAAGCCGCTCTCGAGGTCCGGCGGGAGGCGCCGATCGGCGCCGCGTGATTCGAACTCGATGGGGACCCCCGCGCGCTTGCCCCGGTCGGTCGCTGCCCGGCGCAGCGTCGGGAGCAGCCCGAGATCGTCGAGCACCATCGGCCGCACGTCGAAGATGAACGACTTCGTCGCGTCGAGCGCGCGCTGCACCATCCGTCGCAGTGCTTCCACCTCGGCGCGCGCCATCTGTGGGTCCCGATCGAGCAGCCGTTGGACGATCTCCGCCTGCAGCGCGATGTTGGTCAGGCTCTGGGCGGGACCATCGTGCATCTGCCGCGCGATGTCGCGGCGCATCTCCTCCTGGGCCCGTAGCACAGCTCGCGGCGCATCGTGGGAGCTCCGCCGGGTCCGGAGCTCGTCCGTGCGGCTGCACCGGCGTCGCCATCGCCGGCCGAGAGTGGCAGCTCCCCGAGCTCGGTCTCGAGCCGGCGTACGCGATCCCGAAAGCGCCCGAGGGTCTTCTGCTTACCTTCCAGCACCTGGATCTGGGCGTCCATGAGGGCCGCGCGGCGGGCTCACGGTGAGCAGCTGGACGCGTGCCTCGCGAAGCTCGGCGGGATCAGCATCCGGCTCGCGCTCCAGGGTCGTGACCCGCTCCTCACCCTTGACGCGGCGCTCCTCGTGACGCTCGGCCTCTATCCGTGTCTGCTGGACGAGCATCTCGATCTCGGCCGCTTCCTGGTCGAGCCGCTGGAGCTCCTCGACGAGCGCCGAGCGGATGCCGGGCACGGTCGGGACGACCGCTGCCCTGTCCGTCCCTGTGGCGGCCGCCCGGGCGGCTTTCCCCGGCACGGCTGTCAGTCCTCCGGGATCCGGATCCAGCCCTGCTTCATGGCGTAGACGACCGCCTGTGTTCGGTCGTTGACCGACAGCTTGCGCAGGATGGAGCTCATGTGATTCTTGACCGTCTGCTCGCTGATCGACAGCGCGTAGGCGACCTGCTTGTTGGTCATGCCCTTGGCGATGTTGTCGAGGATCTCCACCTCCCGCGGTGAGAGCGGCGCGAAGATGGGAGCGGCCTCCTGGCCATAGACCGCGAGTTCGCGGAACTCCTTCAGCACGCGGCTCGCGACGTTCGGCCGTGCGAAGACCTTGTCGTTGATGAGGTACTCGCCGGTGTTCACGCGCCGGATGATCGTCACGAGGTCGTCGGGGCTGATGTCCTTGAGGATGAAGGCAGCGGCGCCCGCCTTGATGGCGTCGAACAGCTGATCCTCGTCCTCGGCGACGGCGAGCGCGATGATCGCGGCGCTCGGCACCTCGCGCTTGATGCGCTGCGTGGTCTCGATGCCTCCAGGCGGGGGGAGCGACAGGTCGAGGAGCACGATGTCGGGTGTCGTCTGCTGAGCCTGGTCGAAGGCCCCGCGCGAGTCCTCCGCCTCAGCCACGATCTCGAAGTCGGGCTCGCGCTCCAGGATGTTGCGCATCCCGACCCGGAACAGCGCATGGTCGTCGACCAGCAGGATCTTGATCTGCTGATCGGGGTTGCGGCGGTCGGGCCCACCGCGGCGGCGGTCCGGCCCGGAGTAGTTCATCGACATGTCATGTCCTCTCCCCTAGGTCGATCGCGAGCCGGACGGTCGTGCCCAGCGTCGGGGTCGAAGTGATCTCCAGTCGAGCGCCGACGAGCTGGGCCCGCTCGCGCATGAATCGCAGTCCGAAATGGCGACGGCCGGTGAGCATCGTCGCTTCCTCGACATCGAAGCCTCGTCCATCGTCCCGGACCTCCAGCACCCATCCGACGCCAGACTCGGACGTCGACGAGCGTTCAAGGCGGGTGGTCAGCCATACGCGCGTAGCGGTGGCGTGCTTCCGAGCATTCCGGAACGCCTCCTGGGCAACGCGCAGGACGGCCGACCGGTGGGCGCCATCGAGTGTGCTGGCCGGCGCATCGAGTCCGACGTCGACTGGGATGCCTGTTTCGGCGGTCAGGCGCTCGGCGAGCTCTTCGAGCGCGCTCTCGAGGCCCGATTCCTCGAGCAGCGGCGGACGCAGCTGGTGGATGAAGCCGCGCAGCCGGTCGAGCTCCCGGTCCATCAGGCGCCGCAGGACCTGTAGCTCGACCATGGCGGCGACAGGATCGTCGCGCAGGCTGCGATCGATGATCTCGACCTGGAAGGCCGCGTTGGCGAGAGCCTGCGCGGGGCCGTCGTGGAGCTCCTCCGCGATGCGGGTGCGCTCGGCCTCCTGCGCCTCGAGGACCTGGCGGGCGAGGTGCTGTACTGCCGGGCGCCTGAGCGTCTCCTCGAGCTCAGGCCGCGCGCCGGTGTCGCGTTCCGTGCCGCCCCCGCGCTCCAGGAAGAGCCACGTCTCCTCCAGGTCGCGCAGCGCGAGCTCGAGCCGCGTCAGGAGCTGCCGTCCACGAGCTCAGGCTCCGCATCGAGTCCATCGAGAAGGGCGACGTCAAGCAGGAGGGTAAGTCGGGCCAGCTCCACCGTCCCTTCGCGCGTGCTCCCATCGTGTTCCGAGCGTTGCTGCCACGCCTCGACATCGAAGGCGTGCGCCTCCCGGAGCCGTTCGGTCAGGGTGTGCAACTGGTTGGCGGTCTGACTCAGGACCTGCTTCGCCTCGGCGTAGAGCGTGTCGAGCACGGCCTCGCGCGGGTCGCCGAGGGCTCCCTTCTCCATGCTCCGCGGAGTATAGGTCGTGCTCGGGGTGGCTCCGCGTCTCATGGCGTGCCACATCCAAGCTGGAGCCGGATCAGCCAAGCAGGCACCGTTGGGGTCTCGAGCGGGGGCGGAGGCACGGCCAGGCAAGCGCTTGCGCTGTCGCGGAGCCAGAGGGCAGGGTATCTCCCGCGTTCGTCGAGGACGACCACGAGGTCGGTCCCGAAGTCGGCACCAAGCCGCGACACGTCGACGGCGGATTCGTCCGGGAGGGCCACGACCCGCAGCGCCTCCGCCAGCCAGACGGGATGGTCGCTGATGAGGGCCGCGTGGCGGGCGGGGGCGCGGTGATCCGATCCGAGCTCAGCGACCTCCGCCAGCGGCGCGATCGCGGCGACCACCGCATCGATCCGCGCCTCCTGCGCCGTTGCCTGGCGCCCGACGACGCTCACCTGCAGCAGCCCGAACGGCATCACGATGGCGAGCACGCCGAGCGGTGCCAGCAAGGCGTTGGCACGGGGCCACGAACGGGCGTGAGCGAGGCGCGCCACTGCGCCATCGACGCCGAGCATCGTGGCCACGATGAGCCCGACGAGTAGCGGGCTGGCGGCATGCTGGAAGGTGCCCCACATCGTCGCGACGGGAAAGACGAGGCTCGTCACCAGGTAGGAGATGAGGCCGCTCAGCAGCAGTGCTCGCAGCGCTGTCGGCCGGGCCACGGCGGGTGAGCGCCGGAGCGCGAGCAGCGAGATGAGGCCGATCGCTCCGATCGGCAGCGCCGGCACGAGCAGCACGCTCACCAGATCGTGCACGAGGGCTTGGAGCTGGTGCGTCAGGATCGTCGGCATGCCCTGAGCGAGTAACGATGCGAGCGTCGGCCTCTCGGCGTACGCGAAGATCTGCTCGTTCGTGGCGAGATATGCGTTCTCGAGCGCCTGGCCCGGGAAGAGCGTGCCGAAGGCGGCCACGTTCCGCAGGAGCCACGGGACGACGACCGCGAGCCCGCCCAGCCCGACCGGCCCGACCAGGCGGGCGGCAGACCCGACACGTCTCCCGGGACCCGTGTCGCGGATGACCGGCCACGCAAGCAGGAGGAACGCTGCCGCGAGATGGACCGCCTCCTGGCGCGACAGGTACGCCAGACCGAGCAGCACACCGAGCAGCACGCCCCGGCCGACGCTCGGTCGCTCGAGCGTGCGGGCCATGGCGACGCAGGCAGCAAGACCGAAGACCAGGAACGGGGTGGTCGAGTCGGGGACGGCGGCCGCGAGCAGGAACGGCCCGAGGAGCGCCGCGACGACGCCGCTACCCAGGGCGACCATCCGGGCGCGACCCGGATCGAGCCCGGCGTGACGTGCTGCCTCGGCGGCCACGAGCCACGTCAGCGGACCGACGAGGGCGCCGAGCAGGACGGAGCCAAGCTGCGCCGCCGCGAACGTGGTCCCGAGGAAGGCCATCGGCGCCGCCGCCACGAGGCTGGCGAGTGGCATCCAGAGCTCGAACGCCGGTTTCGGCAGCACCAGAGGCGGCGTCGCGTAGCTCCACAGCGCGTCGCTGACCAGCCCCCTACCCTCGACGAGGTTGCGCGCGACACCGACGTACAGCGCACTGCCCTCGTTCGCGGGGAAGGTGATCTGTCCGGCGGCCCAGAGGCGCGCTCCGAGCGCGATCCCGAAGAGCGCGAGGGGCACCGCCCAAGCCATCAGGCGCTCACGTGTCAAGGTGAGCGGGAGGAGCGGGAAGCGGACCGCTGCGGTGGTCACGGCGTGCATCGGGGGTCACCGGGAGCGAGGCAGACGGCGTAGAGCGCAGCGCGCGGATATGGTGACCCGACCGTCGGGCCGGCGGTCGGCGAGCCGTCCTGGTCCGCCACGACCAGGACCGGCGCGGACAGCCAGGTCGGGCGCACCTCACCGGCCAGGATCGGTGCCAGCGCGGACGTCACGTGGTCACGCTCGAGCACCAACCAGCGAACGTCATAGGCGCGGAGCGCCGATTCGACGATCGGCAGCGGATCGTCCGGCGTCACGATGCCGGGCCGGCCGGCCTGGTAGCGGTAGGCCCCGGCGTCCGGGCTCATCAGGCGCTCCTCCGGCGGCGCCGACTCGAGCGCCACCGTGATCCGCTCCCTGAGGTCGTGCTCCGACCGCCAGGCTCGCAAGGCGATGAGCGACCCGGCGACGCCGCCGACGATCGCGACGACCACGGCCGCCGCGGTGAAGACGCGCGTCGCGCGGGTGACGTCCCAGCTGGTGCGCCGGGCGGCCACCCAGCGGATGGCCGCCCCGATCCCGATGAACGCGAGCAGGTAGCCGTGGGGCAGGAGCGCGACCGCGGAATGGAGGAAGGTCCCGTACGGGACGTGGACGGCGAAGAGCAGCGCGCTCGAGGCGAAGAGCGTGATGGCGTACACGATCCACGGCACGAACGCCGCGTCGCGGCGGCGCAGCCACACCCCGATCGCCGCGAACGGCGCCAGGAAGAAGAGGAGCGGTACTGCCGTGAAGATCGCGAGCGCGGAGCCGAGGCCCGCCACGCGGCTGGCCAGCAGCGGGCCGGCGCCCTGTGCCAGGAAGCTCGAGACCGTTGGCGGGTCACCTCCGATGCTGTAGAGCTCGCGGTAGTCGGCGATCCAGAGGATCCTGCCGCTCGACCCCGAGGGCGAGAGCGACCCGAAGACCTCCAGCTGTCGGAGCCACCACGGCGCTGTCACCACCACGAAGCCCGCTGCGCAGAACGCCGCGGCCCGCCAGCCGATGCGAGAGGCACGCGGAGTGCGTGCCAGATCGGCAAGGAAGGCGAGCGCGAACGGCACGCCTAGGAGGACGCCGTCGTTGCGTGAAAGCGTTGCGAGCCCCACGCAGAGCCCGCCGACTGCGAACCAGCGCCGATCGCCGCGTAGCCCGCGGGCGCATGCCCAGAGGCAGAGTGCGCCGAGCGGCATGAACAGCGCGAAGTTGTCCGGTTGGGCGAGGTAGGGCATAGCGGCACCCGGGATGGCCGCGAGGATGGCGCCTGCGACCGACGGCACCTGCCCCAGCCCGGCGTCCCGCGCGATGGCGTATGTGAGCGGGGCGGCCAGCGCGCCGACGATCCAGAAGGGTAGGCCTGACGCGAGTGCGGTCGGCCCGAGCAGCCAGATGAACGGGACCTGGATGAGCACGGCGAGCGGCATCCAATGTGCGTTCGAGGGGATGGGGAGGGTCGGATCGACCGGTAGGCTTCCTCCGACATCGACGAAGTTCCAGATGTAGTCGACCTGGAATCCGTTGCCCGCCGCGAACTGTTGTGCGACGTTCACGTAGTAGAAGGAATCGGGGTACGCAGGCTCGCCGAATACCGCCGCTGTCACGACCCGGGCGGCGACCGCGACCAGGAAGAGGGCGAGCGGGAAAGCCATGGCGGTGCAGCCTAGCACCGGCCTCTGGACCCTCCGCCCGGTACGAAAGGCCCATGGCGGAGCCCTGTCGACCAGCCGTGCGGTGTGCGGTCCGGTGCGGTGCGGTGGGACCAACGGGCTATCGGAGCCCGTGCCGGCCGCACTTATCCTCGGGGACGTGATCACCCCTGCGGCCCGCTTGCGCGGGGCGCGCCTGGTCGAGCGTCCCGGCCTGCGCACGTTCGCGTCGGCACGCTTCCGGATCCTGCTCGCGGGAACGTTGCTGCTCATCGGGCTCGCCGCTGGCGGTTCGCTGCTGATGCGCCAGGCAGCCGATCCTGCGGGCCAGTTCGGCGTGGACCTCGCCGATTACCAGCGAGCGGCGCAGCGGATGGCCGCTGGCGGGTCGCCCTATGCCCCCGAGATGCTCGCCGGGCCGGTGGACGCGCAGGGGGTGGACCGCTACCGCTATCCGCCGGTCCTGGCGCAGCTGCTCATCCCCGTCGCGGGCCTCCCCATGCCCATCGCCGCCGCGCTCTGGGGAGCGGCGCAGCTCGCGGCAGCGTGGCTCGCGGTCTGGGTCGCCAGCTCAGCCGGCGGGGCCGCTCGGGGCCTCGAACGTGCGCTCTGGACGGGCGTCGCGGCCACCTTCTTCCTGTCCGTCTTCGACGCGCTGGCATGGCTCCCGCTCGCCCTTGTCGGTTCGGCCCTCATGATCATGTCCGCGTGGCGCGCGATGGGCGGGACACGACCCGCGCCAACGGCTGCGGCGGCGCGGCCCCTCGCGTCGTGAGTGACAACGTCCGGCGTGGCCTCGTCCACGGCTTGACGGCCGCCGGGCTCGGGTTC
>JACCXQ010000145.1 GCA_013696945.1 Chloroflexota bacterium
GAGCCGTCGGGGTGGACTCAGCCGCCCAGGACGGCGTCCATCCCCCGCGCCACCGCGACCTGCCGCCGCTCCAGGACGTGCCCGTAGGTGTTCGACGTCAGCACGATCGAGCTGTGGCCGAGGAGGTCCTTGACGTCCTCTAGCGTGAAACCCTGAGCCAACAGGAACGTCGCCGCCGCGTGGCGAAGGTCATGGGGGACGGCGAACATCCTGGCGTGAAGCTATGGACGTACCCGCCTGACCAGGCATTCCGGCTCACGAGCGGTGGCAGGCCGTCCTTCAGCTGCTGGAGGATATCTACAGTCGCACGTCGCCGCTCCGTAAAGCCGCCCAGTTTTCGAGCGAGAACAATGATTCGAGCTTCCTCAGCGGACGGGTACTCGACCTGGTGACCGGCCCGCTGCGCGCCGACAGCGCGCACGCACTACTGGATGGAGACGTTCCCAGAGTGCCGCTTCAGCGTGACGTCTTGGCAAGATTGGGTGCGTTCGGCGCAGACATACGTGATACCGTATGCGAGAACAGGGTACTCGTATGCAAGGTGTCATCGTGGTCCAGCCCATCGTCTACATCGACCTCGGCGTCGGGGGCATGACCTGCGACGATTGCGTCCGCAAAGTCACCGACACGCTCGAGTCGGTCCCCGGGGTGAACCGCGCGAGCGTGGACCTGGAGGGTCGCTCGGCGGTCGTCGAGGCAAGCCCGGAGGTCGGCCCCGAGGCGCTCACCGACGCCGTCCGAGCCGCCCGCCCGTACAACGCGTTCGTGCGTCGGGTGCGGACCTCCCGGGATGGCTGATCGGTTCGACCTCGCCATCCTTGGCTCGGGATCGACCGCCTTCGCCGCGGCCATCAAGGCCACCGACCTCGGCGCCCACGTCGCGATGGTCGAGCGACGCACACTCGGCGGCACCTGTGCCAACCGTGGCTGCCTGCCCTCCAAGAACCTCATCGAGGCGGCCCGCATCGTCCACGACGCTGCCCACCCGCGATATCCGGGCCTGACGCCCGCCAGGATCGATGTCGACTTTCCTTGGCTGATCGCTCAGAAGGACGACGTCGTACGCGACTACCGGGCGAAGAAGTACGCGAGCGTCGCGGACGCCCTCGCCGGTTTCGAGCTCGTCGAGGGCGACGCCCGCTTCACCGACGCGCATGCCCTCACCGTGGGTGGGCGGGCCATCGAGGCCGATCGCTTTCTGATCGCGACCGGCAGCCGGCCTGCCATCCCGCCGATCCCGGGCCTCGACGCGATCCCGTACCTCACGAGCGACCTGCTCGACGCGGACGAGGCTGGGCGCCTGACCGAGTTGCCGGTCTCGCTCACGGTCCTCGGCGGCGGCTACGTGGCGGTCGAGCTGGCTCAGCTGTTCGCCCGCCTCGGCAGCCGCGTGACGGTCTTGGCGCGCTCGGGGCTCCTGTCCGGCTACGAGCCCGCCCTCGGCGAGACGCTCGGTGGGGTCTTCCGGGACGAGGGCATCGAGGTGCTGACGGGCGCCCGTGTCGAGCGCGTCGCCGGCGCAGAAGGCGCGGTCAGCGTGGCCGTCGAGCTCGTCGGCGCGGGCCGGATCGTCCGTTCCGAGCACCTCCTGGTGGCCACGGGCCGCCGGCCGAACACCGATGACCTCGTTCTCGACCGGGCGGGTGTGGAGCTCGACGCGGACGGCTTCGTCCCCGTCGACGTGCGGCTCCGGACGCGCGTGTCCCACATCTGGGCGGCGGGCGACGTCATCGGCCGCCAGCATGGCTCGCAGATGGCCACCCCGGTGGGCGCCCGCCAGGGACGCATCGTGGCCGAGAACGCGCTCGCCGACGCGGGCCGTGTCTTCGACGGCACGGTCATCCCGCGCGCCATCTTCACCGACCCGCCCATCGCCGTGGTCGGACGCACGGAGGCGGAGGTCCGCGCCTCCCACCAGCCCGCCGCCGCCGCCACGACCCCGCTGCAGTACGTCCCGCGAGCGGGCGCCATCCACAAGACGACCGGCTTCGTGAAGCTCATCGCGTCGACCATCGACGAGCGAGTGCTCGGCGTGCACATGATCGGCGAGTCGGCGCCCGAGGTCATCCACGAGGCGGCCATGGCCATGCGCTACCGTGCCGCTCTCCCCGACCTCGTCGACCTCATCCACGTCTACCCGACGATGGCAGAGGCGCTCAAGATCGGCGCGCAGGCGTTCAGCCGCGACGTGACCAAGCTCTCATGCTGTGCGGAGTGACCGCCATGGATGAGCTATTCGACCTCGTGATCATCGGCGCCGGCGAGGCCGGCCAAGCCGCCGCACACCTCGCTCGCAAGCTCGGCGCGAGCGTGGGCATCATCGACCGGGAGCTGTTTGGGGGCTCATGCCCCTACTGGGCCTGCATGCCTTCCAAAGCCCTCCTCCATTCGGCGGCGATCCATGCGTCAGGCGCCGACTACCCATGGCAGCGGGCGTCGGACTTCCGGGACTGGATGATCGTAAGTGAGCACACCGACTGGCCTGACGATGGCGGCCACGTGAAGGATCTCGAGGCAGCAGGCGCGGTCGTCATCCGCGGCCAAGGTCGGCTCGACGGGCCGGGTCGTGTGATGGTGCGCACCGACGCCGGCGAGCAGGCCATTCGAGCCAGCGCGATCCTCGTGGCGGTGGGCACGAACGCGACGATCCCCGATGAAATCGAGGGTCTCGATCGGATCCGGCCGTGGACGAACCGTGAGGCGACGACGGCCCGCGATCTGCCGCGCAGCCTCGTGGTGCTGGGCGCGGGCCCGACGGGCGTCGAGATGTCCCAGGTCTTCGCGCGCTTCGGCGTACCCACGGTGCTGGTGGCGGCACAGGACCGCGTCAACCATCGTGACCATCCCCGCAACTCCGCGACGCTCGAGGCCGCCCTGCGGCGCGACGGCGTGGAGATCCGGACGGGCACTCGCGCCACCAAGGTCCGCGCGGGCGAAGGTCCGGAGGGAACGCATGCCATCGAGCTCTCGGACGGCCACGTCGTCCACGGCCAGGAGATCCTGCTCGCCATCGGCCGTACGGCGCCGCTCGAACCGCTCGGCCTCGAGACCGTGGGCGTCCGGCTCGACGACGACGGCCTCCATCCTGACGAGCAGCTTCGCATCGCCGAGGGTGTCTTTGTCGCAGGCGATCCGGCAGGTCCCGAGATGCACACCCACCTGGCCGTCTACCAGGGCGAGATGGTGGCGCGCATCGCCTCGGGTGAGGATGTCCGGCCCGATCATCGGGCGATCCCTCATGCTACGTTCACCGATCCTGAGACCGCCGGTGTCGGGCTGACGCTCGACGAGGCGATCGAGCACGGCATCGACGCATTCGAAGAGACGCAAGACCTCGCGACCACGGCCAAGGGTTACGTCGCGGAGGCCACGGGTCACGCCACGATCGTGGTCGATCGGCGGACGTACAGCCTCGCAGGGGCATTCATCGCCGGCCCAGGGGCCGCAGAGGCCATCCAGGAAGCCGTGCTCGCCATCAAGCTCCGGGTCCCCATCCACGTGTTGGCCGATACCATCCATCCGTTCCCGACGACGGTGCGAGTGATGGGCAACCTCTTCGTGCAGGCGGCACGGAGGCCGGCCGGCCCATCGTCAGTCGAGCGTCCGCTCGTGGATGTCGGGGCGGCTCGCGAGGAGGAGGCCCGTTGACCAGCAACCTGCCTGCCGCAGCGACCCGACCCGCGCTCGACCGTCCGGAGGTCATCGCCACCTTCTTCCATGGCCTCTCGGACCCGACGCGCGTGCGCATCCTGGAGCTGCTGGCGGGAGGCCCGATGACGGTGACCGAGATCGTCGGCGCCGTCGGCCTCGCCCAGGGCCGGGTGTCGAGCCACCTCTCGTGCCTGCGCTGGTGCGGCTACGTGGAGGCGACCGTGGAAGGTCGTTACAACCGCTACCGACTCGTGGACGAGCGGGTGCGCGACATCCTGCGTCTCGGTGAGGCCATCGTGCACGACAACGCTGACCGATTGACCTCGTGCCTCGTGCTCGCGACCGAGCTCGACGCCGAGGGTGACGAGGGCGGGGCGCCGCCGGGTGGCCTGCCCGCCGCCGGGACGAGAGGCGGGTAGGGTGCCGCACGCGGATCGGCGCGCGACGCTCCAAGCGGTGTTCGACGCCCGGGACCTCGAGCGGCTGGTGGAGCTGATGGACGAGGGCGTCGTCTGGCGGGACGTGCCGATGGGCGACGAGGTGCCCCACTGCCACGATCGGCGCGAGGTCCACGACATGCTGGACGCGTACCGAGCGCAGGGAGGCGATGCCCACCCGCTGGTCATCGCCTCGAACGGGGACTCCGTCGTGGTGGGCGCGCGGGCAAGGCTGCCGAACCGCGACGGCGAGCTGCACCAGGTGTACACGTTCCGGGGACCCCGCATCGCTTTCATCCAGGACTACCTGGGATCGGGACTCGGCGCTCGCCTCCGTCAGCGTCCAGCGAGCACAGGAGGTGGCGATGACACCGAGCGGAGACTTCACCTGTCCCGCGTGTGGGGGCGGACTTCGACGTGGTGGCGCGCTCGAGGAACAACGGGAGACCAAGGCTGTAGAGGCCCGGGTCGAGCCGGCGGGTGTGGAGAGGGAAGGACCGGTCAGCTTGCAGTGTCCGGCCTGTGGGGCCGACTATGAGACGCAGGAAGCGCTCGGCGACGAGGCGCGGGTCGGTCGATAGCTTCGGCGCCGACTAGGGGTATGAAGGAGACCGCATGAGACTTCTCGGATTGACCGACGAAGAGATCGAGGAGTGGCTGGCGGGGCCGAACTTCGCCCGCACGAGCACGCTCAACGACGACGGGACGCCCAGGGTCACCGCGCATGGTACTGGCGGAGGTCGACGGCACTAATCACGCTCAACCGTACGAGGACAACGTCCGCGTCCGCAACATCGAGCGTGACGGGCGCGTCGCGATGCTGATGGACTCGTCGAACCAGCCGTACAAGTCGGTGCACTTCAGTGGCGAAGCCGAGGTGGCCGACGAGCGGTACCTGTCGCGGCTCGGCTGGGACGGCGGCAAGCACGTCGACCGGTAGGGAGCGAACAGACGCCATACCGG